>AP017964.1:300000-600000 GCA_037101405.1 Candidatus Megaera polyxenophila
ACATTATAGCTTATGTTACAAACAAAATGCTAGAAGAAATAAAAAGATATGAGCAGCAGTTATTTAAAGATAGTGAGTTTGTTTGTGGTATATTAGCCCCGATGCAATGTATGATGAAAGGTATATGCGGACAATGTATACAAAAAGTTGATAATGATAAAGGATATATTTTTTCCTGTGCTTCCCAAGAATATGATATTAAAAAATTTGAGCCTAAGCTTCTTGCGAAAAGGCTTAAACAAAACTCCCTGTTGGAAAAATTAGGAGATGTTAATAAACAACCCTACTAATAAGTTGCTTCTTCTAGCGTTAGAGCACTAATTATTTAAAACTTAATTCACCCAAAAGCTCAGATGAAGGCTCTAACTTATAACAAAAAACTTATGCCATTCGGCTCTGCCCAAATGATTGTGTAAATTCTTATAAATTATAATTTATGAAGAAATAAATGGCTAAAAATATACAAACCGAAAAACTAAATGCAGCAATAGATATTCTCATAAAAAGTGATGTATATTTATCAAATGTACTTGGGAAAGAAGGTTTAGTTAAACAACCTAGCAAACGTATTTTAGAGCGTACTTTAGAAGCAAAAATGCAAAGCCATTTAGGGTTACGAACACTATAATAGGTCTGATATAGGAAAGGTAGTTATCAAAAGAATTTAACAACCAATAAAGGCCATATAGAACTTAATGTTTCAAGAAACAGGAAAGAAAAATTGGAGCCTGTAATTGTTACAAAGAAACAAAGCCGAATAGATAGTTTAGATGAAAAAGTAATATCTTTGGATGTTAAAGGCATGAGTAATCAGGTATTAAGATTCAGTAAGTGAATCTTAAATCTGTCCTATATGCTCAATTATCTAGAATTTCTAAAATCAGATTAACTAGAAATTATCGCCTATGTTAAAACATTCTAAATTAAAATAACAAGTAATCCCAATAATTTATCATGACTAGTACAATAAAGAGTTGAAAAATAGCTCTAATAGCTGGTTTAACTAGGAAATGTTTATAAAATAATATAGGTTTTAACGCACTTCACAAAACAACGAGGTCTTACAAAGAACCGTCAGGGTTTACTTGCATTTTTTAATATATAATTAACTTGGGGATTATTATATGAGAAGATTAAATAAAGAACAAAAAGGAGCTATATTTCTTTTACAAATAGGTACGTTTTTGGAATATTTGTGCGTCCAGTTAAGGCGCTTATGTTGAGTGAGAGATAAACTCACCACGGTAAAAGTTAGAGCCGTGTAACTAGGATAGCAATATAATGCGAAATCATTATATTGAAGCCTATCGACAAACCAATTTAAAGAATTGGTGTGACTGTTCAGGTCGTAATGCAAATGAACACATTGGTAGCCTCGTAAAAGAATTAAGTCTGAAGGTTGAGCCTCTAAGTATTAGGTGAAAACAGTAAAACAAAATGAAATCTAACTGACACGTTTTGTTTCTTCAGCGGGGTAATAGTGACGACATGAACAGATAGGACATAGGTAGCAACTGGAGAGGCCCTCCTCATCCCTAGAGAAATACTAGGAGCAAGATCTTTTCTATAACGAGATATATCTCGGAAAAGAAGAGAAGATGAGAGGGAGTCGGATAGGGGCATAGTAGTGATGAAGCAAGGTAATGCTTGTGGAGCGAAGGCCTCTTACTTAGAAAACTATAGTGGACTGAAGAAGTCAGACAGTAAAATCAATAGTTTTGTTTCGCAAAAGATATAAAATTAAAAGAAACATAATTTAAATATATGACAAAAAAGCATATTAAAAATTTCAGTGCAGAATATAAAACTAAAGTAGTGTTGGAATTACTAGAATCGGAGGTAACTATATCTCAATTATCAAAGAAATATGAAATTACTCCAAAGACTATTCAAAATTGGAAGAAGCATTTTTTAAGTAATGCATCAATGGCTTTTGAGCCGGCAAAAGTAGTCAGTGAGTACAAAACAGAAATTGAGGAGTTAAAATCTCAAAATGATGAATTAGCAAAAGCTCTGGGGAAGGCTACAATAGAGAGGGACTGGGCGTTGGGAAAGCTAAACGGCTTGGATATAGCAAATAAACGAGATCTTGTCGATTCCAAGCTGAAAGAATTATCAATGGCAAGACAATGCGAATTATTGAAGATAAATAGATCTATGCTTTATTATCAGCCCCAAATAATGAGCTTATACAACAAAAAGATTATGGATAGAATAGATGAAATATATACAGATAATCCAGAGTATGGTTATCGTTTTATTTATAAATCTTTATTAGAGGAAGGATTAAATATTGGTAGAGATCGTACTCTCAAATACATGGGTATTATGGGTATAGAGGCTATTTATCCAAAGAAAAAGAAATCTATCTCTATGCAGAATAAAGATCATAAGATATATCCATATCTCCTTGAGCCTTATTGGCAAATATATAACGGTAGTCGGTCTGTATACGTACCAAGATCAAATGAAGTATGGAGCGGGGATATAACATACATTAGAACCCCGATAGGCTTTATGTATATGGCAGCAATTATAGATTGGCACAGTAAAGCTATATTGAGTTATAAACTGTCAAATTCAATGGATGCAAGCCTTGTAACGAGTATTTTAGAAGACGCTCTTAGTAAGTACCCACCTCCGCTGATATTCAATAGTGATCAAGGTAGTCAGTATACCGGCTCAGAACATATAAAAATACTCGAGAAATACGGTATACAAATCTCTATGAACGGTAAAGGCAGAAGCATCGATAACATTGTTATGGAGAGATTTTTTAAGACTCTAAAATATAATTGTATATTTATAAATGAATTTAACAATATCTCAGAACTTAGGGAGGGGATTAACATATATGTAGATAAATATAATAATAGAAGATTTCATTCTAGTATTGGTTATAAAAAACCTATGGATGTTTATCTCAATGCATTACAAAATGCAGCATGATAATAGGAAACAAAATCTACAAAAATTTGTCTTGATTTTTCAGTCCACTATAGATTCATCTGTTATGAGGCTTCTGAAGCTAATAATTAAGGCGGGAGGTAAAAGTGGAATTTGTCAAGGAGGCCCTTTATCACCTCTGTTAAGCAACATCTATCTGACTTCAGTGGATGAGATGCTTGAAAGAGCAAAAGAGGCTACAAAGATTGTAATTCAAGGCAAAAGCTACACTAATCTAGAATATTATAGATGGGCCGATGACATTGTGATTTTAGTTGATAGTTATCAAAAATGGGAATGGCTCTTTAAAACTGCTTATAAAAGGCTTCGAGAAGAACTTAGTAAGATTGGAGTTACGCTGAACACTGATAAAACTAGACTTGTGTATGCAGAAAAAGGTAACACTTTCTCTTTCCTTGGTTTCCGCTTCAAACGAATACGGACAAGGCAAGGAAAAGAAGGAGTACTGCGCCTCCCTAAAATAGAAAGTCGTACAAAACTGTTGAGAAAGCTCAAAGAAGTATTCCGACAACATCGATCACATCATGTAAGACAAGTTATCGATGAGATCAACCCAATTCTAAGAGGTTGGGTATCCTATTTTAGGATCGGGAACTCAAGTGAATGCTTTGCATTTATCAAAGACTGGATAGAAAAGAAGCTGAGAAGACATCTTATGTATGCCCAAAAGCGTCAAGGATTTGGATGGAAGAGATGGAGTAAAGAGACACTTTATAAAACCTTAGGGTTATATAATGGATACCACCTCTTGAAAGTAACTCCTGTTCAATTAGGTCTCATAAACTTGGATACGAAATTCTAAGGGAAAGCCCGTTGCGGGAAAACCGCACGGCGGGTTTGACGTGGCGGGGGCAGGAAACGTGGCTCTTGAGTTTGAGTGTGCGCGCCTGACCTCGACCCTACTGACCTTATGTTATTTGTCCATATGGCTGTTGTACTAAACGAAATATTTTTTCCAAAATTTGATCCGTTTACTAATTCTCTTTTATCTGCTTTCACATTTTGTTCTACTTTTGCTCTAAAGCCGATAGGAGCATTACTGTTTGGATATATTGGTGATAAAGTGGGAAGAAAGCATACCGTTATTATAACAACGATGGTTATGGCAATCTCGTGTATAATTATGGCAAATGTGCCAACGTATGCTCAAATAGGCATAGCTGCTTCATGGGTTATTACAATTTGTAGAGCTTTACAAGGGATGTCTTCCATAGGTGAATCTATAGGTGCTGAGCTTTATACTGCGGAGTTGATAGATCCGCCTTTAAGGTACAAAGCAGTTGGATATATAGGTTTTGCCGGAGTTGTTGGAATGTCTGTCTCATTGATGGTAGCACAAATTGTACTATCTCTTGATATAAACTGGAGAGTTATTTTTTGGGTTGGCGCAACAATCGCCTTAATTGGTTCTGCAGCAAGAATAACATTGCGTGAATCTCCTGAATTTAGTGATGCAACACGTAAATTACGTAATATGCTTGAAAGAACGGTCGACAACGGCCAAGCATTACAAAATAATGCAGCATACTTAGAAAAAGTATCTTTTAAAACTTCTTTAGCTTACTTCTTAATTTTTTGCGGGTGGCCATTCTGTTTTTATTTTTCTTATGTTTATTGTACCACAATACTAAAAAACCAGTTTTATTATACAAGCGCAGAACTAATTAATCATAATTTCCTCGTATCAATATTTAATTTAGTTGGTTTATTCATATTTATTCGACTTACAGAGAAAATACATCCTTTATTTTTATTAAAAGTGAAATTAATAATTTATATTCCATTTCTCTGTCTAGTTCCTTTTTTACTAACAAAAGCAGAATCGCCTTCAATAATTTTAATTATTCAAATAATTGGGGTTGTTTTTGGACATTCTACAATACCTGCAAAAGCTATATTTTTAATGCACTTTCCAATTTTTAAAAGATTCCGTTATGCTAGCATGAAAAGATTCCGTTATGCTAGTATGATTACAGCACTTGCACATATAACGCTCTATATCATAACATCGTTTGGGCTAGTTTATGCAACCAACTTTTTTGATGTGTATGGGATACTTTTGATCTCCCTTCCTATTACTCTCTGTTTTTTACTTGGTTTATTACATTTTGAAAAACTTGAGAAACAGTCTGGTGACTATATTACAGCACTTGCACATATAACGCTCTATATCATAACATCGTTTGGGCTAGTTTATACAACCAACTTTTTTGATGTGTATGGTATACTTTTGATCTCCCTGCCTATTACTTTCTGTTTTTTACTTGGTTTATTACATTTTGAAAAACTTGAGAAACAGTCTGGTGACTATGCGATACTTCTAAGGAATCTAAATAAGACTTACATTCACTGAATTGAAAATCCTTATCAAAAGAAGAATCAATAGATAAATTATTACAGCAAAGTTCATAAATTACTTTTTCTAAGTCTTTGTAGCCCATATACATAGCAGTTATAATAAAAAAATTAAGCGTTTCCTCTGTTACTTTTTTTGCTTTTTCTGGCAATATACATCCTAAAGTCTGCATATTATGTAACCTATCAAATAGTTTTATTAGCAGCACTTCCCTCTCCTTTACTTTATAAGAGTTATTTAAAACCTCCTCTACAGTTAACTTTGTTCCATCTGGTCTATCACGGGAAAGCCTATCAACCATTTCTGCTATCCTTTCGCCAAAAGTACCTTGTATCATCTCTACACTAACTTCTGTATCTTCAACGGTGTCGTGCAATATACTAGCTACTATTACATCCGTTTTTAAATTGTAGTCGGATATCATATAAGCTACTTCTAAAGGGTGGGTGTAATATAACTCGCCTGATTTCCTTTTTTGGTCACCATGATATTTCCTAGCGAAGTAAATAGCTTTATTAATTAACTCGAAATCTAGCACATTTTGAATATCTAATGATTTAAGTTTTTCTGTTAATCTTAGTGAGTATTTACAGGATGTTGAATAATCCATAATTTAAAAATCAGTCAATGACGCCATTATATAATAACCCCTTATTAGTTGGAATATAAGCAAATTATAAATATTTATTAAATTATTTTCTTTAATGTTACAAATTAAATATTAACAGCTTAAAAAATGGAACAACCTATAACTTCCACAAATAAGGCGGGGGATCGTATAAAAGATGAGTTTACAGGTTTTTACAGAGGTAGGGTTATTATTTCTGAGGACTTCAAAGATGAAGTAGCCTTATAATGACAATGGTAATAACTTTAGTGGTCTTACTTCCCCTGTCATCCTATTAACTCCATTTGTGGATACGTTCTTAGTACGGCCTACCTAAATCTTCATAAAAATCACGTGTAGGTTCTCTATGTAAGTCATCTTTGTTTATAAATTCTTCACACACTGCTTTATTAGGAGTAAGCTCGGAAAAAATATTTATAAATTTATGGATGAAACTATAAAGCATTTTTTGTTATAGAGAATTAAAATGTTAAAGTATTTAATAGGCAGCTAATGAGTATCTTTTTCCTATACCTAACAAACAACTCTAAAACCTAAAGCTTATTTATGCAAGTAAATTGTCAGTAATAATACTAATTTCACCGAAAATACCCTGCCCATATTTCCAGAAGTCGAATTTTCCTTTTTTAAACATTCGCATTTCCTCTAAATCGCAATAACTTATACCATACTTACAGTACCATCTTACCGCCCAGATGATTATATCTCATATTTGAAATGTGGATGCTTAAATAGGTTCATAAATCTAGTATTCTATCTTTACTTAGGAACAATGATTTTATCCCCTTACCTCTCTATTTACAACAGGGCTCTTAGGGCTGAATTTACACAATTGATTCAAAAGACTCTACAACTCATCTTTTATTTATATCAATCATTACCAGATTACATATAAAAAATTTTATTATTTTTTATACCTATTCAATACCTTGTTTTTTATATTAATGTTTTACTTATCTCAACAAACATACCTAAAATCTTGAGAAGGTTAAACTTTCAACTTCTTCTTGCTTCTTTTTGAATTGTATTACTTGATTAAAATTTGTCTTTAGTGTATTTTTCTGCATAAGATCTAAAAACAACCCCCTTCGGAGAGGTGGCCGAGTGGTTTAAGGCGCTCGCCTGGAAAGCGTGTTCACAGCAATGTGTCGAGGGTTCGAATCCCTTCCTCTCCGCCATTCAATCTAAGTTGTGGTTTTTTCGAAAAATCTGAGCAAAAAATTTAGAGAAGTCCTAAATTTTTTTAGTATTTCCTCTGGCATATTGGAGTGCTCTTAAGAATAAGCCTACCCCAGATTTATTATATATATATTATTACTAATAAAACTGGTAAGATAGTATACTAGGAAATATAACTATTTGTTCTAAAAATATTATCTGTCCCTTATATCAGATAGTGCTATTTAGATAACCTTTATTATTTTTTATAATTGCACCTGTTATATCTCCTTTAATTTGGACATTTGATCCTTTTACGATAACACCTTTTTCAGATATAAAATTAATATTTCTTTTTACTAAACTTTTTCCTTTTAAATGTAAAACCTGCTTCTTACCATTATTATCGTTGATAACTATATTATTAAGATTAACGTCTTTAAGTGTAATATCATTGCTTGTTACTTCTAAATCCTGCATAGATGTAAATTGTAATCAGCTATTTTCCACTTTCTTACACACAGTTAAGTTATAGATTAATAAAAATATAGGTATAAACATTGCACTTATTAAAATGTTGAAAATAAAAAAAGTAGTCCAATCCAAGTATGACGCAGCCACTCCAGATAAGCAAGAAAGGAGTATACGTGAAAATGAGCTGAAAGAAGAAATGATAGAAAATTGTGTAGCTACCAACTGCTTATCACAAAGAATGGAAAAATATATTACTAACGCAGTACCTCCTAAGCCTGAAGTAAAGTTCTGCAGAGTAATAGTTAGAAACATTATTAAGATATTATTACCCATTATGGATAATATTGCAAACATAAGTGGTGACATCAACTGAAAAATACCACATATAAAAACGCTTTTCACAATTCCTACTTTAGCTGTTATTATACCCGCTATAGCACCGCCCATGATCATTAATAAAAGGCCGTATGCTTTAGATATGCCCGCTATCTCGGTAGTGGTAAAAGACAAATCTATAAGTACTAGTGAACTCATAGCAGCCGGCACTGTATCGCTCGATTTATACAATAATATAAATAAAATTATTAAAAACCATTTTGGATTTTTTATTTTTAATAATCTAAAACTATCCTTAATTACTTGGAGATATTCTGTAGAAGATAATAAACTGGTTGCGGTTTTACGTTTTAATATACCAGGTTCTGTAACCTGTAAAATGATTATTGGCCCAAGTAGAATAACTACGAAAGCACATAAATAAACATAATGCCAATTTAATATACTGGAAATATATAATCCTCCTGCACTCCCTATTAACATCCCTATACGGAATCCTGTAATGCTAAAGGTGCTTATAAGGGAGAGCTCCTGTTCAGTTTTGGCATGTTCTATCCGATAAGCGTCTAAAACAATATCCTGGAGAGCCGCACAAAGAGATATAACTGGCATAAAAATAATAGTTATAAGGGGATTATAGGTAGGCTCAATTATTAAAAATACTGATATAGAAATTAATAGGCATGCTTGAATTGCAAGAGCCCACCCTCTCCTATGACCAAGTCTCTTACACAAAAAAGGTATTGAATATGTGTCAATAAATGGGGCTAAAATCGGTTTTAAACAGTATGGTAAGGAGGTCAAGAATATTAACCCTACAAAAGTAGAAGAGTATTTAGCTTCAGCCAAGTTATAAGGTATAGTAAAAGAAATTAAATTAAAGGTCATACCTGAAATCATACCTAATAAACATATTCCATAGGAGTATGGAGGTATAGTTTTTAAGAATTTAACAAAATTGAACATTTTACTTAGTAGTCTATTAAATTTAAGTATAGTTATTATATGTAATTTTAGAATATTTGCTGACTTTTAAGATATCCTATAACGTTAATTACCCGTTAATATTCGATTAATTAGCTCTTTAACAGTAGGAATAAAACCATTTTTGTAAAAAGGATCTTGCGCAAATAAATAGGCTAACTTTCCAGAAAACATCAGATTTTCTTGTATATCTCCTCCATGGGAAATATTGTATAAAGTTCTCCTGATACAATAAGAACGTGGGTCAGGAATTTTACCTTCTGCCAGTTCTTTTTTCTCAGACCAATTGCTAAAACGGCAATAAGCTAGGCAGCCAGTACAATTTATTTGGGTCTCTCTTATTTCATCATATTTTTCCTGAGTAATAAAAATTAGGCTTGAATCCGGAGTAACCATAGTTTTGTTAAACCCTGCTTTTATCCAGCAATTAGCTTTTTGATTATCTTCCTCAGTTAAATAAATAGCCTTATTCTTAATTTTGTTAATCACAACAGCCATTTTTCGTTCCTCGGTAGGCGTAAGGGAATAATATACTTGCCTAAGCGACCTGTCTTGAAGTTCTTTTATAAAGTTATTTACTACAGCCAATGAATGAAATCCTGTCGGACTAAAGTGATTAGACTTAATTTCAGCAGGATCTAAGTCTAAAAGTTTCTGTTTCCAACTATCAGAAATAGGGCTTTCCACCGTTAGTAAAGCTCTAGTTCCGAATTGAAAAGCAATTGGTCCAATTTCGGTGTTATTAATCCAATTTTCCCAATCCCTCAAAAACCACACCCCACCAGCCATTATAATCGGAATATCGTGCAAACCACATTCCCTCATAATTTGCCTAATAGCTACAACTCTTTGGTAAGGATTTTCAGGAAGGTCACAATCTTCGTTATTACTTATTCCATTATGCCCTCCAGCCTTCCAAGGATCTTCATATACTACTCCGCCAAGCCATTCCCTAAAATTTATATATGATCGTTTCCATAATAGGTTAAAAGCTCTCGCCGAAGAAACTATAGGGTAATAGAAAACTTTGTGTTGAGAAGCTATTTCAGCCAACTTAAACGGCAGACCAGCTCCGCACACTACTCCATGAATTAAATTTTTTGTATTTTTTAACACTTCCTGAAGAAAATACTCAACTGAGCTTATCCCCCATAATACATTCATATGGATACGTCCTGCTCCTCCTGACAGATCGTACGCTATCTTAGCTTGGGATATAGCTGCTTTTATAGCATGATTAGTTAGCTCTATACTTCGTTCACTCCTAGTTTTTCCTCTAAAAATCAATGGTATAAACTTCCCCGTTTCATCATAATAATCTCCGTATACGCCGGAAAAAGTTCCCACCGCTCCGCTGGATGCCCAAGCTCCGGCACTTTGACCGTTACTAACTGAGATTCCTTTACCTCCCTCAATTAACGGTAATACTTGTTGGCCAGAAAGAGTTAATGGTTTTAACGTTTTCATAAAAATAATTAATACAACTTAGTTATTAATAAAAATATAGGATTAGATTTATTTAATCTTTGATCTAAATCAATTTTTTGTTTTTACATAGTTGCTAAATTGGTTCGGAATTTAATAGATGGGTATTCAATAGAATTTGAAAGTAATTTAATGAGGCCGTAATGAATGTCTTTGATAATAAGAAAATAACCAAAGAATCTCTAATTAATCATTTACCGATTTCAATATACAATAGCTTACAGGAAGCATTTTATAGTGCTAAAACCAGGATACCCAAGAAGTTCTTTATTAGTTTAATTTCAAGCTTAAAAAAGCAAAAAGAAACAGAAAATAATATAACATTAATTTACCACAATTTAGTTAAAGCGAAGTTGTTTAAAGTTTTGGAATATTTTATTCATTTTCAAAACGAGCAAAATCTAATTAATATGACAGCAACGGATACTAAAATTAGCTGTAAGGAAACCATAGAAGAATATATCAATAAAGAAGATTGGAGAATCAAAGCTAATGCGAACGTAAGTTATTCTAATGCGTCATTAATTAATCAAACGGCCGGAAAAATAATAGCAAATTTTTGGTTAGATAATGTTTATTCAGAAGAAGAAATGTTATCACATCGCATGGCAGATATTCATATTCATGACCTTGACAGCCTTACGGGATATTGCGCTGGTTGGAGTTTAAGGGTTCTTTTAAATGAGGGATTTAATGGTGTTTTAGGTAGGGTTTCAAGTCGTCCGCCAAAGCATTTTAATGAAGCATTAGGTCAAATAGCAAATTTCTTAGGCGTTGTACAGTCTGAATGGGCAGGTGCCCAAGCGCTTAGTTCTTTTGATACTTATCTTGCCCCATATGTATTTAAAGATAATCTTAATTTTTATCAGGTAAAAAGGTTATTAAGGAAATTTATTTATGACTTAAATATGCCTACCCGATGGGGACAAAGCCCATTTACTAATATTACCTTGGATTTCAAGATTCCAAAAGACCTTCAGGAGCAAATTCCCTGCATTAATAACGAGCATTTGTTTGAAAACTTACAAGATGATAAAGAAGTATTAACAAGAGCCAATGCAAGAAATGTAAACTCTCTGAAGGACTTAACTTATAAAAACTTTCAGCCTGAAATAGAAATTATAGATCAGGCTTTCTACGAAATAATGACGGAAGGGGATAGTAATAAACAGCCTTTTACGTTTCCTATACCTACAGTAAATATTACCGAAGATTTTGATTGGGATTCGAAAGCCGCTAAAGCTCTGTTTGATAATACTGCTAAAATGGGTAGTTCTTATTTTCAGAATTTTATCGGCAGTCAATACGTTTTAGATGATAAAGGGAACAAAATTCCTAATCCGGAAGCTTATTCCCCTGACTCTGTAAGAAGTATGTGCTGTCGCCTTCAACTGGATTTAAGGGAATTAGTAAAACGTGGAAACGGATTATTTGGCTCAGCAGAAATGACAGGTTCAATCGGTGTAACCACCATTAATATGGCAAGACTAGGGTATAAGTTTAAAAAGGATAAAAAGGGACTTTTTGATCAATTAAAGTATTTAATGAATTTATGTAAATCCGTATTGGAAAAAAGACGTAAATTTGTTCAGGAAATGTACAATCGTGGATTATATCCTTACACAGCTCGATACTTAAAAGATTTTAGAAACCATTTTAGTACTATAGGTGTTAATGGTATGAATGAGATGTTAATAAATTTCAGTGATAGCGCTTATGATATTGCTTCTGAGCAAGGTATAGAGTTGTGTTTAGAAATTCTGGAATTTATGCGTAAGGAACTAAAAAAATATCAAGAAGAAACCGGTAACCTCTACAACCTTGAAGCAACTCCCGCAGAAGGAGCTACTTACCGGTTTGCTAAAGAAGATAAAAAATACTTCCCTGATATTATCCAGTCCGGTTATTCCGAAAATATTTATTACACAAATAGTAGCCAACTTCCTGTTCATTTTACAGATGATCCATTTAAGGCTTTAGAAAAACAGGATAAATTACAATGTAAGTATACCGGCGGTACTGTTTTACATCTTTATACGAATGAAATTTTACGTCTCCTATTGCCTGTAAAAATTTTGTAAAAACTGTAATTGAGAATTATAAATTACCATATATTACTGTTTCTCCCACTTTTTCTACATGTAACAAACACGGTTATCTCTCCGGTAATCAATTGGAATGTCCTTATTGCGGCCAGAAAGTCCTTACTTGGACAAGGGTTATGGGATACTACCGCCCTGTAGATAGTTTTAATGTGGGCAAAAAAGGGGAACACGAACAAAGAGTCTATTTTAAGCAAAGCTTCTCTAATTAAATTCAGGAGATAACCCACATCAATGCCAATAGAAACTACTTATTATAAAAAACCGCCGATTTATGATATTACCCCTTTTACGCTTCAAGATTTTCCAAATCTTAGTGCATGTATTTTGTGGTTTATCGGATGTAATTTTCGATGCCTTTATTGTCATAATCCGGACATCGTTTTAACAAATAAAGGGAAGAAACATGTAAACGAAATATGGCACTTTCTCCAGAGTAGACAAAAACTATTAGAAGGAGTGGTAGTATCAGGAGGAGAATGTACTCTATATCCCGGGTTAAAATTATTCTTGGAAAAGGTTAGGTTTTTAAACTTTAAAATCAAATTAGATACTAACGGGACAAATCCAACTATGATAAAAAGTTTATGCGAGCAAAAGCTGATAGATTATATAGCCCTAGATTATAAAGCTCCAGCAGGTAAATTTTTGCAAATAACAAAATGTAAAAATCAAAAAGCTGTTTTCCAAACCCTGGATTATTTATGTAGCAGTAATACACCTTTTGAGGTAAGAACTACTGTACATACAAGTATCTTAAATGAGGATGATATTAATCAAATAATAATTGACCTAGAGGCACGCAATTTCCTAGGTACTTATTATTTACAAAACTTTACTCAGTGTAAGACATTGTTTCCTTTGCCAGATCAAAAAAGGGAACTGGATTTTAATTTATTACACCAGCCTAGAGAATTTATTATAAAAGCTCGAGGATTTTTAGAGTCATCACCTAAATTGCCTTATAATTAAAATTTAACATTAATAAAGTTAATAATCCGAGCTACTGTAATAACGGGCATTCACTCTTATTATAACGAGGACAGCGAGGATATATACTAACATCACAAAAGCTACATAAAGACTTTATATTAGGCATTATTACCACGTCACTTTTTATTTGAAAACCCTTTTTCTTTAGATCATTCAATGCTCTAGAGAAAGTTTCAGCTTTCATCCCAAGATAAGATGCTATAATCCCCTTATTATATGGCAACTGTAATACATTTGAGAGAGCATAATTATTAGAAAATAGATTTAAAAGAAACCAACCAACTCTCTCTTCTGCAGCTTTAAGCCGTATATTGCCGATTTGAGAGGTAAGTGTTTCTAACTGCTTAGATAATAAATTTAATATATTTAGAGCAAAAAATTGGCAATTTTCTGCTAGTTTTTTAAGAGCTGCAACCGGAATACTTATTAAAGTAGTAGATGACATTGTTTGAATATTGACCTGGGACGGAGTATTAAGAATCATGGAAGATTCTATCAAAGTATTACCGGAGCTAAACAGTTGAACAACAGATTCTTCCCCTTCAAAGGATATCTTTGACAGTTTTATCCACCCGTTTAAAATAAGGTAAAAAGCTGAAGGATAATCACCTTCAAGCAAAAGCACTGTACCTTTTTTATATTTTTTTACTTGGGCATTTTCTAATAGTAATTTCAGTTTCTCTTCTTGAACCCCAGCTAGAAAAGAAAAAGTCTTAATAAGACTACATAACTTATTACCCTGGTACATTTTAATTTCCGACCAATTAGCTTGTTTTAATAAGCTTTTTTTAGTGCAACCCTTATCTGCCGTAATCTTATTTATCAATAGTGAGCTCAAATTTTGTAATACCAAATGTAATTTTTTTTCATAATTTACAATAGCTAGATGTATACGTCAAGCTAGTTAGTCATTACTATGACGAAACAGAGGGAGGCTAAGAGAAATTTTAGGTACAGTGGTTGGAAGCATAAATATTTATGCTTCCAACCTTATTACATTTCTCTTACTTATAATAAAATGTAGTAAATTTAAGCAGAATTACTGACTTTTAATAATTTTTTTAACAATCATATTATTCACAACTCAAGCTATGGCATTAAATATAGGCGGTATTGATATGGATAATAAAATAATTATTTGAGACAATGACGGTACGATAACCGGCTCTAAAGACCCGAGCGACGAAACCTCAAAGGCTAAAGTACTACTACCCAATGTTAAGCAGATTATGGAAGTTGCAAAATTCAATTTTGTAGTTTCTGGTTTTAAATCCCCTGAGGGTAAGACGCAAAATTTTGATCCTGACCTTGTGGCGGAGAAATTTATAAGTCTGATGCAAAAGCTTCCAATTAGTGCTGCTGCTTTTTCGCCGGCTATTGGTGGTATAGCCTTTTTCGTGAGTTATTATTTTAATCTACTTTGCACCCAGCCTGCAATCTTCTTTGCTGTTTTAGCTACATCGTCTTTGCTGGTATCAATGATCTTGATATTAGCCTTCTGAGTCCAGGAACTAAGGTCATCCTAAAGCACTCCAGTTTAAAGCGCTCCAGGAATTCTCTTTTATGGCCTGTAGATGCCAATGCGGATCGAAAAGATGCATACGAAGCCATGCAGCCCAGCTTAGCATATTTTGATCAGCTCCATATGTACCTCGTTTCCTTAGACGCTTGATACGTTCTATGTCACTTACGTCCAAAAAGCAAAAATTGATCTTGCTAAGCTGCGTAGCAGACGGGCAGGCAAATATTTGGCCAAGTAGGCAGGCATCTTGGTTATCGCTTAACAGTTTCTGCAGCCATTTTTCAGTAGATTCTTGACGCCATTTTGTATCAGCATCTTTTGGTACTCCAATCTCATCAAAATCATATACGGCAATCCTCTTGCCCCAAAGTTCTTTTAAATGAGGCATGATAGCTGTTTTACCACTACCACTTGCTCCAGCCATAAAATATAGATTCATAAAACTTTCCTCATTTTAAGATGCGGGATTGTGTCCTTATCGAAATAATCACCTTCAGAAGCGTAATTGTTTTTGAGATAAAGGTTAACAGCCGAATCTCCTACATGACAATAGATAGAATGAATCCTTTGTCTCTTGCATAAGATTCGCAGAATTCCATCATTTACGATCCTATACCAGAATCTTGCAGGCCTTTTTTTTCAACGACCCTCTGAATCTTATAGGTTTTACCTTCAGGAATCAGAACCGCAGTGCTAACGACTTCATCATCTTGAAATCCCTCAATTTGAACATGATCTTTTTCTGCTTCTAATTCTTCAGGCAAAAAAGTTAGTCCCAAAGGTTTACGCAAGATCTCCTCACGTAATTTTACAGCTTTCTTAAATTCAGGAGAGCTATGCTTAATGATTTTGAAGGCTATATTATTCAGGTTCACAAATTTCTTTAAATACTATTATATTGCTGCATTTTCAAGTTTTAGAATAAGATTCTCTGATTTATTTATTATATTATCAATATCAAAATTTTTTTGTTGAGTTATTGTATTAGAATAGCGCTGTAGCATAACTAGATTATAATGAATATAACATTCGTCAAGATAATCTCTAAGTTTTTCAGATTCATTTAAATCAGCGCATATAAATAGCCCCTTATTACTAAAAGATATAAGTTTAGCAAGCTCTATTATTCCTTGATCAGCTGTTAATCCCCAGCTATCTATCTTACCAAAATAAGCATCAGATAACTTCTTGTTATTGGACATTGCTATTACTTGTATAAAAATTAAATCATATGCAGCATTCAAAGATTGTTTCTTCATATCGCCACTTTTTATAAAATTTCTTATAATTTTTTTATGAGTTTCAGAAAGCTTATTTGTATCCGCAAATGAGTATTTAGCTATTTCACATATTAATCCGTCTATAAAACTTAAATGCTCTTGTACTAAATCTAAAAATTTCTTAAACTTTTCCAAAGGCGATAAATGTGAATATTTATTTCTTACATATTGTATAAGAAATATTGAAGCCCAATCATGTAGTAAATAAAAGCTTTCTTGCTTTTGCAATGGTTGGTAATCCAAGGAATTATAGGCATCTACATATTTAGGAAGATATTGCTCAAGAAATATATTGAAAGCCATAATATTTTTCTCTTTTAGAGCGTCACATGACTCATAAAATGCTAAGCCTGGTGAGATATAGTATAATGGTACCCAAAAACTGGACTGCTAAAAATGCAAAATGAGATATAATTTCACAACAAGGGAATGGAAATTATATGTCTAAAAAAGCGAAGCAATATAGTGCGACGGAAAAAACAAAAATTGTTATAGAAGCAATAAAAGCTGAAATGACAATAGCACAAATAAGCAGTAAGTACGGGGTTCATGCAACTCAAATACAAGCATGGAAAAAAAGAGGTATAGAAAATTTAGTTAGTGGTTTTCAAGTTAAGCCGGCAACAAAAGATCCAGACAATCAAGATTTGATAAAACAATTATATGAACAAATAGGACAGTTAAGCGTTGAGCGTGACTGGCTGAAAAAAAAATCTACATTGTTTGGACTTGGAAACTAGGAAAAGTATGATTGATAATAATTGTAGAAATCTAAGCATTGCTAGGCAATGCGATCTACTTTTAATTAATAAATCTACTTATTATTACAAGGCAAAAGGAATAACTACAAGAGACTTAGAAATAATGAAAGTAATTGATGAAATCTACACAGAGCATCCGTATTTCGGGGCCAGAAGAATGTCCAGGCATCTTGTACCGTTTGGAATTGTTATCGGTCGCAAAGCGGTAAGTCGTTATTACGGAATAATGGCAATAGAAGCCATTTATCCTAAAATGAATTTAAGCAAGCGCAACCAAGCTCATAAGGTATATCCTTATCTTTTAAAAGGCGTTGAAATTACTAAGACAAATCAGGTATGGAGCACCGATATAACTTATATTAGAATGGCACAAGGATTTGTATATCTAGTAGCCATTATTGATTGGTTTAGCCGTTATATTCTGAGCTGGAAGGTTTCAATTAGCTTAGAAAGTGATTTTTGCATCGACGCACTAGAAGAAGCCCTAGAAAAGCACGGTCAACCTGAGGTTTTTAATACCGATCAAGGTTCTCAATTTACGTCAAAAAATTTCATCCACGAACTTGTTAAACGTGAAATCAAGATTAGCATGGACGGTAAAGGTAGGGCTTTAGATAATGTATTTATTGAAAGATTTTGGCGTTCATTAAAACAAGAAAAAATATATTTGATAATTTTAAATACTGTCAAGGAGGTAAAAAATGCTATAACAGATTACATAACTTTTTATAATAGTAAAAGGATGCACCAATCCTTGGAATATTTAACTCCAGAACAGGTGTATTTAACAAAAATTATTGGCTAAAATTATAACGCAAATTATATCTCATAATTTCTGATTTTTAGTCTAGACAAATTGGGCCACCTTATAGACATTTAAGAGCTTGCTAAAAATTTCTATTATTTGCTCTATTATAAAACAAACTCTGCTATCGAGAGATGGTTCTTTAAAAGTAAATTTTCTAATATTTGAAATAATATTTGTATCTAAAAATATTGTAGTCTCGATACCATTTTTAAAATTTTGAATGCATAATTCCGGAGTACATACGTTATTGATTGTTTTAAAAGAATCATTGGAAAGGTCATGATTCATACGAAATAGCTGAAGCTTTGTTTCCATAAAACACTTCTCTTAAATCGCTAAGAAGCGATAAATAGATCTTAATGCGTAAAGAAATTACGTCTTGATTTGGTATATTAATCTATCAAAAATAAATCAAACAAATCTGGCGGGGAATATGGAACACGTTGCGAACCCTAAACCAACAGCATAGGCTTAAAATTATCAATATGAAAACATAACAAGAATGTACATAAAAGCTGGCTAAAAAACTGTTATCCTATCAGAACTAGCTGAGATAATGCAGGAATGTGACCTATTAAAAAAAGCTGCTGCGCACTTTGCACAAAAGTTCTAATAAGGTCCGCATAGATAAAAGAGCACCAAGGTGATTTTTCAATTGACACTATGTGTAATTTTTGAAAATATCACTTAGTGATTATTATAAATGGTTAGCCAACCCTCGATGCAATAGGGGCAAATAAGATAAGAAATTAACCTGTAAATTAAGTCTATCTTTGAAGAAGACACAAGTAATTATGACATCAGACCAATAAAAATAGTCATATCGAGGCAAGGTATGTATGGTTATCAGTAGAGGATCTCAAGGCTAATGAATAAAGCTGGCTTAATATGTAAAACTAAGTATAAATTTAAAGCAACTACTGATTCCTGCCAAATAAGCAATTTGCGCCTAACTTATTGGATAAGAAATTTAAGATATCCGTTGCTAATTGTTATTGGGTAAGGGACAATCACATATATTCCAATTGAAGAAGGCTGGC
The DNA here is from genome assembly GCA_037101405.1 of Candidatus Megaera polyxenophila. Classification (NCBI taxonomy): domain Bacteria; kingdom Pseudomonadati; phylum Pseudomonadota; class Alphaproteobacteria; order Rickettsiales; family Rickettsiaceae; genus Candidatus Megaera; species Candidatus Megaera polyxenophila. Next base: position 318,895 of record AP017964.1, read on the forward strand.
TGTACTTAGCAACCGTGATTGAACTATTTTCTAGAAAGGTTATAGAATGGTCAATGTATAGTAATATGAAAGCTGATTTAGTTAATAGCGATATAGCAACTTAAGCCTCTTCAAGGTCTTATTAGGCATACTGATGAGAGGCAGGCAATATTGTTTTGATAGCCATTCAAAGCTTACAAAACAACACAGAATTACACAAAGTATGAGCCGTAAAGGAAATTGTTGGGATAATGCTATTGCTGAAAGCTTTTTTCACACTATAAAAACAGAACTAATTTATCAATATAAATTTAGAACTCGGGAGGAAGCAAAAAATACTAGTATAAGGATTCATTCAACTGACAACCATTTACTACCAGTAAAATACGAGGAAATGCAAAAATGCGCTTAAACAAACTGTCCAGAAAACTGTTGACATAGCAACTGCGACTATGTGTAGATTTATGAAAGTATCACGTAGTGGTTATTATGAGTGGCTAACTAACCCTGGGTGCAATAGGGACAAACAAAATAAGGAGTTAACCAGTATAATTAAGGTTATCTTTGAGGAGGGTAGAGGTAATTATGGAGCTAGGTCAATAAAAAAAGCACTATCAAGGCAAGGTACAATTGTTAGTAGGAAGAGGATTACAAGCTTAATGAATGAAGCCGGTTTAGTATGTAAAACTAAGCATAAATTTAAAGCAACCACTGATTCTAATCATAACAAGCAGGTTGCTCCTAATTTATTGGATAGGAAGTTTAAGGTATCAGCTGCTAATTATTGTTGGGTTGGGGATATCACCTATGTTCCAACCGAAGAAGGTTGGTTATACTTAGCAACTGTTATTGATCTATTTTCTAGGAAAGTTATAGGGTGGTCAATGAATAGTAATATGAGAGCTGATTTAGTAAATAATGCTCTGCTAATGGCAATATGGCAACGTAAACCGCCTAAGGGACTTATTTGGCACACTGATAGAGGTAGCCAATATTGTTCCGATAACCATTCAAAGCTTGCAAAACAACATGGTATTATACAAAGTATGAGTCGTAAAGGAAATTGCTGGGATAATGCTGTTGCTGAGAGCTTTTTTGGGACAATAAAAACAGAACTAATTTATCAACATAAATTTAGAACTAGGGAGGAAGCAAAGGATGCTATATTTGAGTATATAGAAGTATTTTATAACTGCATTAGGATGCATTCAACTAATGACTATCTATCACCAGTGAAATACGAAGAAATGCAAAAATGTGCCTAAACAAACTGTCCAGAAAAGTGTTGACAGGTCAATCATAAGTGAGCACTTTATAGCGATATTTTGTTATCCATACTATATGATAACAATGATAAAAAACTGTATGTGATTTTTTGCTATAGTAAGTCATAGACTTATTAGAGTTATGATGGAAAGTTGTGTATGGAGGTGAGATAGAAGATTAGGTGGCGTATTCGCAAATTAATATTATTATTGTAATTTGCAAATCCTATTAACAATAAAATAAGGAATACACCATGAGAAAGAGTAATATAATTGATTATAAAAATCCAACACAAAATTTAGTAACAGATGTATTAAGTGAGTTTTTAAGGGAGTCAGCTCAAAAAATGTTGCAACTAGCTATAGAGGAAGAGGTACAAAATTTTATATCATCCTACCAAGATAAGTTACTTACTAATGGGAGTAAACAAGTCGTCCGCAATGGCTACTTACCTGAGCGCAACATACAAACCGGTATAGGAGAGGTAGCAGTAAAAGTACCACGGGTAAGAGATAGAGGTAAAGAGGATATAAAATTCTCTTCTAATCTGATTCCGCAATACATGAGGCGTACGGTTACTATAGATGTTCTATTACCGCTACTTTATTTAAAGGGAATATCTACTACAGATTTTGCTGATAGCTTTGAACCTATATTGGGTAGCAAGCCAAAGAACTTATCACCTAATGTAATATCCAGGCTAAAATCTGAGTGGTATGATCAATATTTGTTATGGCAAAGACGAGATTTAACAAAGAAGAAATATGTCTACTTCTGGGTTGATGGTATTTATTTACAGGCAAGAATGGAATCGGAGAAGAACTGTATTTTGGTAATAATTGGTGTTGATGAATACGGAAAAAAGGAATTGGTCGCTATAGATGATGGTTTTAGAGAAAGCAAGGAAAGCTGGCAAGGATTATTACTCGACATAAAAAGCAGAGGTCTGATACACTCTCCTGCCTTAGCTGTTGGAGATGGAGCACTTGGTTTTTGGGGAGCTCTGACAGAAGAATATCCTACTACGGTACATCAGCGCTGTTGGGTACATAAGACTTCTAATATTTTGAATAAGTTACCAAAATCTCAGCAAGCTAAAGCCAAGCAAATGATACATAATATTTATATGGCTAGTTCTAGAGAAGAAGCTGAATCCAGTTGGAAAAAATTTATCTTGGCTTATTCTGCTAAATATCCTAAGGCTACAGAATGCTTATTGAAAAATGAAAAAGAGTTATTAGCTTTTTACGATTTTCCAGGGGAGCACTGGATACATTTGCGGACAACTAATCCTATTGAATCTACCTTTGCTACGGTTAAGCATAGAACTAGAAAATCTAGGAATTGTTTTTCGAGAAATACTATTATTGCTGCTACCTATAAATTATTCCTTGAAGCAGAAAAAAGGTGGAAACCTTTACGAGGTAAAAACCGCATTGCCCAAGTTATTAATATGGAAAAATTTATAGATGGAATTCATGTAAGTGAAATTAGTAACGATAACTTAAATGAGAAAAAATATGTTGCCTAATTTTTTTCATACACAACATTTGACAATAACTCCTTATTATGCTATCGCATCATGGCGCATTAGACAGGCTAAAACTTTTCCATCTGGAAGACGGAGTGAGTCTTTTGAATTCATTGTGTAAATTCAGCCATAAGTACCTTAAATTCTATCCTCAAATTTTATCAAAAAATGAGCCATGGCTTCATTCCAATTTTGGATGGGCATACTCCATTTTCATACAATAGAAAAGCCAAGACAAGTATAAAATGATCAAATATACTTTTGGTAGGATGGGTAATATAATGGTACCCAAAAACTGGACTGCTAAAAATGCAAAATGAGATATAATTTCACAACAAGGGAATGGAAATTATATGTCTAAAAAAGCGAAGCAATATAGTGCGACGGAAAAAACAAAAATTGTTATAGAAGCAATAAAAGCTGAAATGACAATAGCACAAATAAGCAGTAAGTACGGGGTTCATGCAACTCAAATACAAGCATGGAAAAAAAGAGGTATAGAAAATTTAGTTAGTGGTTTTCAAGTTAAGCCGGCAACAAAAGATCCAGACAATCAAGATTTGATAAAACAATTATATGAACAAATAGGACAGTTAAGCGTTGAGCGTGACTGGCTGAAAAAAAAATCTACATTGTTTGGACTTGGAAACTAGGAAAAGTATGATTGATAATAATTGTAGAAATCTAAGCATTGCTAGGCAATGCGATCTACTTTTAATTAATAAATCTACTTATTATTACAAGGCAAAAGGAATAACTACAAGAGACTTAGAAATAATGAAAGTAATTGATGAAATCTACACAGAGCATCCGTATTTCGGGGCCAGAAGAATGTCCAGGCATCTTGTACCGTTTGGAATTGTTATCGGTCGCAAAGCGGTAAGTCGTTATTACGGAATAATGGCAATAGAAGCCATTTATCCTAAAATGAATTTAAGCAAGCGCAACCAAGCTCATAAGGTATATCCTTATCTTTTAAAAGGCGTTGAAATTACTAAGACAAATCAGGTATGGAGCACCGATATAACTTATATTAGAATGGCACAAGGATTTGTATATCTAGTAGCCATTATTGATTGGTTTAGCCGTTATATTCTGAGCTGGAAGGTTTCAATTAGCTTAGAAAGTGATTTTTGCATCGACGCACTAGAAGAAGCCCTAGAAAAGCACGGTCAACCTGAGGTTTTTAATACCGATCAAGGTTCTCAATTTACGTCAAAAAATTTCATCCACGAACTTGTTAAACGTGAAATCAAGATTAGCATGGACGGTAAAGGTAGGGCTTTAGATAATGTATTTATTGAAAGATTTTGGCGTTCATTAAAACAAGAAAAAATATATTTGATAATTTTAAATACTGTCAAGGAGGTAAAAAATGCTATAACAGATTACATAACTTTTTATAATAGTAAAAGGATGCACCAATCCTTGGAATATTTAACTCCAGAACAGGTGTATTTAACAAAAATTATTGGCTAAAATTATAACGCAAATTATATCTCATAATTTCTGATTTTTAGTCTAGACAAATTGGGCCACCTTATAAATTGGGTCCATTTTTGGCTTTCGAAGCCGTACGCGAGCATAAACCCATCCTTTAGGAAAATGACTACGAACGGATGTCGAAAGGATTAACCTTGTGTATGAGTATGTAGCATCTCCATTTATATTTATAACAAATGAGGTTTTTTATGACAAGTTATGTTGGAGTTGATGTTGGAAAGAAAACTTTATATCTTTATTTACCTGTTGTTGAACAATCTTTTGAATTTAGTAACAACCAACAAGGTTTTCATAAATTGCTAAAGGGTATAAATAAGCATTACACATCTTTATTAGATACTATTATGAGTTATGATGGAAAGTTGTGTATGGAGGTGAGATAGAAGATTAGGTGGCGTATTCGCAAATTAATATTATTATTGTAATTTGCAAATCCTATTAACAATAAAATAAGGAATACACCATGAGAAAGAGTAATATAATTGATTATAAAAATCCAACACAAAATTTAGTAACAGATGTATTAAGTGAGTTTTTAAGGGAGTCAGCTCAAAAAATGTTGCAACTAGCTATAGAGGAAGAGGTACAAAATTTTATATCATCCTACCAAGATAAGTTACTTACTAATGGGAGTAAACAAGTCGTCCGCAATGGCTACTTACCTGAGCGCAACATACAAACCGGTATAGGAGAGGTAGCAGTAAAAGTACCACGGGTAAGAGATAGAGGTAAAGAGGATATAAAATTCTCTTCTAATCTGATTCCGCAATACATGAGGCGTACGGTTACTATAGATGTTCTATTACCGCTACTTTATTTAAAGGGAATATCTACTACAGATTTTGCTGATAGCTTTGAACCTATATTGGGTAGCAAGCCAAAGAACTTATCACCTAATGTAATATCCAGGCTAAAATCTGAGTGGTATGATCAATATTTGTTATGGCAAAGACGAGATTTAACAAAGAAGAAATATGTCTACTTCTGGGTTGATGGTATTTATTTACAGGCAAGAATGGAATCGGAGAAGAACTGTATTTTGGTAATAATTGGTGTTGATGAATACGGAAAAAAGGAATTGGTCGCTATAGATGATGGTTTTAGAGAAAGCAAGGAAAGCTGGCAAGGATTATTACTCGACATAAAAAGCAGAGGTCTGATACACTCTCCTGCCTTAGCTGTTGGAGATGGAGCACTTGGTTTTTGGGGAGCTCTGACAGAAGAATATCCTACTACGGTACATCAGCGCTGTTGGGTACATAAGACTTCTAATATTTTGAATAAGTTACCAAAATCTCAGCAAGCTAAAGCCAAGCAAATGATACATAATATTTATATGGCTAGTTCTAGAGAAGAAGCTGAATCCAGTTGGAAAAAATTTATCTTGGCTTATTCTGCTAAATATCCTAAGGCTACAGAATGCTTATTGAAAAATGAAAAAGAGTTATTAGCTTTTTACGATTTTCCAGGGGAGCACTGGATACATTTGCGGACAACTAATCCTATTGAATCTACCTTTGCTACGGTTAAGCATAGAACTAGAAAATCTAGGAATTGTTTTTCGAGAAATACTATTATTGCTGCTACCTATAAATTATTCCTTGAAGCAGAAAAAAGGTGGAAACCTTTACGAGGTAAAAACCGCATTGCCCAAGTTATTAATATGGAAAAATTTATAGATGGAATTCATGTAAGTGAAATTAGTAACGATAACTTAAATGAGAAAAAATATGTTGCCTAATTTTTTTCATACACAACATTTGACAATAACTCACTATTATTGTATTTGAGCCTACAGGGGGATATGAGCGAAATTTAAAAGAATTTCTTAAATTCAATAAAGTCAGTTTTGCTACTGTTCATCCCAATAAAGTACGTTCTGCAAAAGCTAAGGGATGGCTTGCCAAAACTGATATGGTTATACTTTTCCGGACAGTTAATATAAGACAATATTAACAGAAAGGAAGTACAGAATGACGAAACCGAAACCAAAGATTTATCCGGCTGAATTTAAGGAATCAGCAGTGAAGCTAGCAATTGAATCCAATAAGCCCATGGCTCAAACAGCTAAAGAATTAGGGATTACAAGAACTACTCTGTATACTTGGGTAGATAAATATTCTACCCCCAAGAAATCAATGATGCGAACAGATGAACATCTATATGATGAATTAAAGAGGCTAAAGAAGGATCTAGCTAGGGTAACCCAAGAGCGTGACCTATTAAAAAAGGCTGCCGCGTACTTTGCGAAAGAGTCCCAATAAGGTACGCATGGATAAAAGAGCATCAAGGTGATTTTTCAATTGCGACTATGTGTAAATTTATGAAAGTATCACGTAGTGGTTATTATGAGTGGTTAACTAACCCTAGGTGCAATAGGGACAAACAAGATAAGGAGTTAACAAGTATAATTAAGGTTATCTTTGAGGAAGGTAGAGGTAATTATGGTGCTAGGTCAATAAAAAAAGCACTATCGAGGCAAGGTACAATTGTTAGCAGGAAGAGGGTTACAAGGTTAATGAATGAAGCTGGTTTAGTATGCAAAACTAAGCATAAATTTAAAGCAACCACTGATTCTAACCATAACAAGCAGGTTGCTGCTAATTTATTGGATAGGAAGTTTCAGGTTTCAGCTGCTAATTGTTGTTGGGTTGGGGATATCACGTATGTTCCAACCGAAGAAGGTTGGTTATACTTAGCGACTGTTATTGATCTATTTTCCAGGAAAGTTATAGGGTGGTCAATGAATAGCAATATGAGAGCTGATTTAGTAAATAATGCTTTGCTAATGGCAATATGGCAACGTAAACCGCCTAAGGGACTTATTTGGCACACTGATAGAGGCAGCCAATATTGTTCTGATAGCCATTCAAAGCTTGCAAAACAACATGGTATTACACAGAGTATGAGCCGTAAAGGAAACTGCTGGGATAATGCTGTTGCTGAGAGCTTTTTTGGTACAATAAAAGCAGAACTAATTTATCAACATAAATTGAGAACCAGGGAGGAAGCAAAAGATGCTATATTTGAATATATAGAAGTATTTTATAACCGCATAAGGATGCATTCAACTAACGACTATCTATCACCAGTGAAATACGAAGAAATGCAAAAATGTGCCTAAACAAACTGTCCGGAAAAGTGTTGACAGGTCAACTAATCGATTAGAAACTAGATTTAATCAGTTTATTACCGAGTCTATTAATGACCATATAGCACACCTTGACAAGCAATTAAAACAAATTCAAATTGCTATTGAAGAAGTTTGTAAGTCTGATATTGAAATACAAAATAAAGTGAGTAGATTAACCTCTATTCCTGGTGTTGGAATTACTGTAGCCACTAATACTATATGTGGGGCTCCAGAACTTGGTAATATTGAATTTAAAGAATTAACTGCTTTAGTTGCTCTTGCTCCTTATGCTAGAGAAAGTGGCAATTACAAAGGACGACGATCTATTTTTGCAGGCAGAGGGAATTTGCGTAAAGTTTTATATATGTCTGCTGTGGCGTCTTTGAGATGCAACCAGAAACTTAAAACTTTTTATGATCGCTTAATCGCTAATCATAAACCACCTAAAGTAGCTTTAGTTGCTGTAATGCGTAAACTACTTGGTTTTATGCATGCTATTATTAAAAACAACTCTTTTTGGAACCAAAATTATGCTAATAACTAATTTTTTTATTGACTTCTATTACGGATGCTCATACCTTGTAGCATACAAGGATATTATTTTTTCATCTAAACCGTCTATTCGGCTTTGCTTCTTTTTGACAATTACAGGTTCAAATTGTCCCTTCCTATTTCTCGGAACATTAAGTTCTATCTGACCGCTATTGGTTATTAAATTCTTTTGATAACTACCATTTCGTACATTTTCTACCTCATATCTACTATAGCGTTCGTAACCTAAATGGCTTTGCATTTCTGCTTCTAAAGCACGTTCTAAAATACGTTTACTTAGTTGTTTGATTAAACCTTCTTTCCCAAGTACATTTGATAAATCTGCATCACTTTCTATTAGCATATCTATTGCTGCATTTAGTTTGTCAGTTTGTATATTTTTAGGCATTTATCTCTCCTTAAATTATAATTTTTTTTATTATAACTTATGAGAATTTATACAATCAATTGGACAGAGCCAAAGGTTTATGCCATAGCAACTACTACTTTCCTTTCTCCTTTAAATGGTTCTCTAGCATGAGCAGTTAGAACATTATCAAGAATCATGATATCACCTTTATGCCACTTAAATTTTATCCTTTCTTCATTATAAACTTTTCGAATATGTCTTAGAACTTCTATTTCTATAGGACTACCATCACCATAAAACGCATTTCTTGGTATATTGTTTTCTCCTAGTTCTTTTATTAATGAAAAACGATTACTTTCCTCAAGTGCAGATATATGAAACAAATGAGCTTGGTTAAACCAAACTGGTTTATTGATAATAGGATGCTTTATAGTTGCTTGGCACACTTGCCTTGTAGTTAGCTCTGGACCAGAATTATTCCACTGAATTTGTATATCGTTATCTTTACAAAACTTATTTACTTGTTCTTTTTCTTCAGTCTGAAAAACATTTTGCCAGCTTAAATCTATCCCTGGGGTATAATTTCTAACGTACATTATTCCATTTTTTTCAAACTTTTCTTTTATAGAAAGGTCTATTTTTTTATAAACATTTCTACTACTTGCTATTGGTGTTTCTCCACCTTCTGTAGCAACAATTATACTAAAAAAAAATATCTTCTTTGGCCATGATTTTGTATATGAATTCTCATTATGTAAAGGAATGGTTTTATCTGCTGGATATTCTGTAGCAGTATAAATTTTATCACCTAATTTAGTTCTAGGAGTAGAGCGATAAACATAATCTAAAAGATTTGGACAAATAATTTGTACAATCTTATTAAATTCTGAAACTGAATAAATACCAAAATTTCTTAGTAATACTCCATTATGTTTTATCAAATATTCTTCTAAAAAGCTTTTATTTTCTTTAACCCATTCAAATATATTCAGGCTAGTTTCTGGTTCGATCATTAACAGAGTTTGAGTATCAGGATTGATAAACTGATATTTTACCCCCGGATTAAAATATTTCATACAAAACCTCATTCTAAGAATTATTGATAGCTAATCTTATTCACTATAAGAACCAATACAACTAATCTTCACTTGTAACATATACCATAAGTTAATTATGAGATTAAACCAAGTAAGATATAAACCTTTGATTAGTTGCATTCTAATAATTTCTCTTCTTCTAAAATAGCCGACAAATCTATTATTTTCTCTAATCATAGGCATATTTACCATATCTCACGTCCTTTAATCTCTAATATTTTACCAGCTCGATTCTCTTCTATTATGACCTAATTTATAATTAGGTCATAATTTGATCATATATTATCTACATGGATTAAATCAGTTAGTTTATGATATATTTTTTTATTGATAAATTTGCTGATATTTCTTGCTGTATTTGTGGTTTTATTTTGTTGTAAATATAGTATTTGTAAGGAATCATTAAATTTTAACCCCCAGATTAGTTTTTTTATTCCACTATTAGTAATATAATTATTTCCAAGGTTAAGTACACATAATGCTTTATTGAGCATTAGAGCTATCTTTAATTTTTTAACTCCTTGATACCTAATTTCATTACTACGTATATCCAAAAACAGAAGTGATTTATTAATTTGAAGAGCTTTTGCGATATAACTTACTCCTAAATCCCTAATTTTATTATTACCCAATATTAATGTTTGTAAAGTATTGTTATTTTTGAGTGCGTTTGCAATATATTTTATTCCTGCTGCTCCAATATTATTTCCCCATAAATCTAGGTAGCGAATTGTTTTATTAGCTAATATCATGTGTGCTATCGACTGAATTCCGCTTATATCAATATTATTTTCTCCCAATGATAATGAAACAAGCTTGTATGAGCTATTAACAATATGTTGAGCTCCAAGACTTTCTATTTTGTTTTTGTTTAGATATAAAGTATGTAAAGAATTGTTTTTTATGAGAGCTTGAGCTATTTTTTTGCTTCCATAGGCTGTAATATTATTACTACTAAGATTAAGCACCATTAAAGTTGAATTAAGCTTATAACTTATACTCTCTGCACCAATATCAGTAATCTGATTACTAGATATATCCAAAGTTTTCAAAGAGTAATTTTCTGTAAGAGCTTGAAATATATGATCTATACTACAGTCCACTATATTATTATTACTAATAATAAGATGTTCTAGTGAGCTATTATTTTTCAATAAATGGGCTAGATGTTTTATTCCCGCTAAGTCAATATTGTTATCAGACAAATCAAAGTACTTAAGAGATATATTGTTTTTTAACACCGTGAATATAGGACATATATCTCTTGTATTAATATTATTATTAGCAAGGCTTAACTCTTGTAGTGTTTTATTTATTTTTAACATTTCTGCTATTAAAAAAAAATCGTTGTTCTGCAGTTTATTATCATTAAGATAAAGTGCTTTCATGTTGTAATTATGCTTTAAAGCATTAGTTATTAATTGCATACCTTTACCCGCAATTTCGTTATGTAACAGATACAATGTTTGTAATGGTGTATTACATATTAATAAGTCAGCTATATATTTTGCAGTAGACGATTCTATATTATTATTACGAAGATCAAGAGAGATTAATGTTTTATTGTATTTTAGTCTTTGAACTAGGTACTTTAAACCTATAGGATCAATTCCTTTATTTCCTAAATTAAGAGAAATTAATTTAGAATTGTCCTCTAAACAATCTGCTAATTTTTTTATTTGATTAAGATTTAACTTCTTTCCTTGTAATAATAACTTTTTAGGGCAATTATTACTGTTAATCCTTTTAATTAATAAATTAAATTCTAAATTATCCATTATATTAATATCTTTATTTGTCAATAATAAAACCATTTATTTGAGAGTTCCATAAATCCCTATATACTCCTTGTTGAGCTAGTAAAAACTCATGTTTACCATCTTGTACGATCTTACCTTTATCAAAAACTAAAATTCGTTCCATTTCTAGTAAGGTAGATATACGATGTGCTATAACCACAACAGTTTTGTTCTTCATAAATGCATGTAAACTATTTTGAATCTTTTTTTCTGTAATCGAGTCAACTGCTGAGGTTGCCTCATCCAATAAAAAGATAGGAGCATTTTTTAGAATAGCTCTTGCAAGAGCTATTCTTTGTTTTTGGCCACCAGAAAGTTTGATTCCACGTTCTCCAATTAATGATTGATAACCATATTGTGTTTCAATAATAAATTCATGAGCATAGGCTTTTTTTGCAGCTATTATTACTTCATCTTCAGTAGCATCTAGATTACCATATTTGATATTATCCATTATACTACGATTAAATAATATAGGATCTTGTGAGATTACACCTATAGCTTTATATAGAGATTCTTTAGTTACTTTTGAGATATCTTGTTGATCAATAAAAACTTCTCCTTTCTGAATTTCAAATAATCTTAGAATAATGTTAATAAATGTTGTTTTACCGCTACCTGAATATCCTACTACTCCTACCTTTTGACGACTGGAGATAACAATGGAACTATTGTCAAACAATATTTGATTTTTTAAATATTTGAACCCTACATTTCTGAAACATATTTCGCCTTTATTAATTTTTAAAGGAATATATGTGTTTGTAACGTGTTGGTTATTATCGAATATAATTTCTATACCATGTTTTATTCTACCTAACTCTTCTCCGAATTGTAAAAAATTTCTTGAAATACTAGATATAATACTGAAAATAAAATTATTAATGGTAAATACCAAAGCAAAATCTCCAACTGAAACTAGTCCTTGCTTTTTTTTGACAATTAAAATTGCAAAGCATATTGATTGCATAGTAATAAAGGATACCCCTTGAATTAGCCATAATTTAAGAAAACTCCAATTCATTTTTTGTTCTGCATTAACACTAGCATTAGTCCAAAGAGTTATATTATTTTTCTCATAAACGTTACCGTTAAAAAGTCTAACAACAGAGATGTTTGATAGTATATCAATTATACTTCCTATCACAATACTTTCTTTTTCCCAAAAGATTGTTGATAACTTTTCAGTCTTTCTGCTAAATTTAATAGATATTATTATATATAACATGCCCCAGATCATTAAAATATAACTTAGGATATAATCTATTTGAGAAAATGTAGATATTGCGATTAGTAGAGTTATTATATTACCAAAAAATTGAGTAATGGAGATAGAAATAACATTTTTTATCCCCATGGTGATATCAATAACTTTTTTATTTAAGACTCCAGAAGAATTGTTAAGAAAAAAAGTATGAGACTGCTCAATCAAGCAATGCAGACACTTCTCTATAATTCTTTGCTTGAGTACTGGCATCATTTTAAGTTCAAAGAAATCATATAGACGATGATTAGCTACTATAAGCAAAGAAATTATAGTATATACACTTAAATAAGTAATTATTTGTTTAAATATGATGTCTGAATTAGAACTAAGAACACTAACTTTATCTAAAATAATCTTTATTAAATAAGGACGAAGAGAAGCGTCTATTGAAGATATGACAGTACAAAAGACAATTCCTGAAATATAAGGAAAAAATGGTGAAACTACCTCAAATATTAAATTGGATCTACTAAACTTATTAACCACATTATTATTATATAATTTCTTAAACAGTCTCATAATTATTTGTAGAAAGCATTTTATAAATATATATATAAATATATACTGATTAATACTTATTTCATAAGCAAATATTTTAAAATTAATATTGTATAACTTACCTAAATCATTGCATTAAAACCTAGTATCAATTAAATTGGTTAAGATGCATTAAATTTAACATATAATATTAATATTAAATTTCTTAGTTAGATATAAGATCTCTTTATATATAAATCAATTATTTTGTTAAAAATACAACAATTAAGCAACTTTTACATTGCTATTTGTTTAAACTTTATAGTATAAATATCTCTATATGAGAAAATAAATACAACAAAATTAATTTAGTGATTTTATGAAACGGGACACGTTGCACCTTTTAGGTAGAATAGCGCAAGATGTTAAGTTACCTAAGGTATATGAAATAGCCATTGATCCTCTGATAAACTTACTAACAACCACTCAGCAAGAAGATTTATTAAAAGATGGTGTTTGGACGTTAGGTTATGTTCTTAAAAATATTAAAGAAGATAAAAATGGGGTAACTAAGGTTATCTATTCTTTAATTGAAGGATTAACAAGTAGAGATTGGTATATCAGAGCTAATTCTTGTTGGGTTTTAGGCCATATTGCTGAAAATGTAGTTTATCCAGAAGTTTTTTCTATTTTAGCACAAGCTATTACTCCTTTAATAGCAGCCTTAAGGGATAATGAGTCTAAAGTTAGAGATAATGCGGCGGAAGTACTAGGTCATATGGCAAGTAATGCTGATGAAAAAGTTATGATAGATCTAATACAAGTAATAGAACCTTTGATTGGAATGCTTAAAGATAAAGATTGGAAAGTAAGAGATAATGCTATCTGGTCTTTAGGTCAGATAGCTCATAAAGCAACTCCTGAAATATTACAACAAAATCTAGTTAAAGCAGTAATTCCACTTACTCATCTTTTAAACGATAAGTGTTGCAAGGTTCGTAGTCATAGTGTAGATACAATAAGCATTATAGTAAACAATATAAATGAGCCTAAAATTGTTAAAAGTGTTGTAGAAAGTCTTGTGTCTTTATTAAAGGTATAATTTAGATTTTTATTTTCAGTATGTTGATCTAAAATTTTGTGAGTAAACAATTAAGTAATTCTTCTGTTATAGATAGGTTCTTTAGTTTATAAAACCATTAAGTATTAAGGAGTCTTTGTATAGTATCAAATAGAATTATTCTCCCTGTTTCTTATTTCGATACTGAAGAGTGAAAGATTAAGCTCCTGTTGTGACAATACTACAATTATGACATGATTAACACTGAATTTAAGATAAAAAAGGAAAAGATATGTAATTAAAAATTCTTATTACCTAAAATGTCTTTAACTTCTGAGTGTAAAACTTGTTAAAAGAAACTGAGCTGCTGTCACAATTATAAATAACGATTGACTTAGTAAGTGTATTAATGAATAAAAAAAGTATTTATGCTTCTAAGCATATTCCTCTAGCTAGGATAAAAACAAGCCTGTTTAGTTGAAAGCAAAGAAATTATTTACAATAGAAGTATGGTATGATGTGAGATCTAGAAGTCTTAGAGATAAAATGGAGAGCAAAAGTGATTGATAATAGCAATATCCTTAATATAAATGGTTACGAGTCAAAAAATCTTGTTTATAGACATTCATTTCCTGAAGTCTTTGATAAAGCTATAGGTGACTTTATATATTCAGTTAATAATGTTGAGTTTTTAGACTTTTTTATGAGTGCTGGTAGTTTAAATTATGGACATAATAACCCTATAATAAAAAAAGAAATAATTACTTACATTGAAAACAATGGAATAATTAATGGATTGGATTTTAATACAGTTGCAAGACAAAATTTTATTAACAAGTTTTTTGAAGTTATTGGTGATAGGTTCAGTAATTACAAGATTTTTATTGCCGGTCCTACCGGGACTAATGCCGTAGAAGCGGCTCTTAAGTTTGTAAGAAATGCAAAGAAAAGGACTAATATCATTTGTTTTTCTGGAAGTTTTCATGGTATGAGTCTTGGCAGCCTTGCAGTCTCTTCATCAAATTTTATTCGTTCGGCTGCTCAAGTTCACTTATATGGTAGTATCTTTATTCCTTACCCTACTGGATATATGTCTATTGACAATAGTTTAGAGTTAATAAAAAAGATTATCCATGATCCTTTATCTGGTGTTGATAAACCTGCTGCTGTATTGTTAGAGATTGTACAAGGTGATGGCGGAATTAATGTTGCTCCTAGAGAGTGGCTAAAATCGTTATATAATATTTGTAAAGAAAGTGATATTTTATTAATAGTTGATGATATACAAGCAGGTTGTGGAAGAACAGGACAATTCTTTTCATTTGATGATTATGATATCATACCTGACGTTGTTATCCTATCTAAATCCATTAGTGGTATAGGGCTACCAATGTCTTTAGTTTTAATTAATAGCTCTTTTGATGTTTTAGATTCTGGTCAGCATACTGGTACTTTTAGAGGTAATCAGTTAGCATATGTAGCAGCCACTGCAGCCTTAGGTTTTTGGTTAGATAACAATTTTACTAATTCTCTTAAAGATAAAATATTAATTTTTGAAAGTTACTTGATGCATATCAAAAATAAGTTTCCTTCTATTGAAATAAGAGGTAAAGGAATGATGTGGGGATTAAGTTTTGAAGATAAACCAAAGTTAGCTAGTTTGATTTCAAAATTTTGTTTTAACCAAGGTTTATTAGTAGAAACTTGTGGTAGAAATGATGGCGTAGTTAAATTACTACCAGCAATTACTATAACTAATAAAAATATAGAGATGGGTTTTAAAATCCTAGAATCCGCTATTAGATCAGTTATCTAAGGGTAATTTAGATGAATAAACTAGATTTTAAAGAATTAATTAACAGTATTAAGGATAACTCCTGCAAGAGTATTTCTCTGCAGGAAGTAGCTTTAACTAAACAACAAATAAATTCTATTTTATTAACATTATTAGATAATAATAGTATAACATATTTAAATTTGAGTAATAATACAATTGATAATAATAACGCTTATAGTGTAGGTAAGATATTGTTTTCTAATACTACCTTAAAAAATTTGGTATTAGAAAACTGTAAACTTGAAGATTTAACTATTAGGTATATCACTGAGGGATTAAAAGGTAATACTTGTTTAAGTCATTTAAGTCTAGGAGCAAATAAAATACAAATAAAGGGAGTTGAATATGTAGCAAATATTATTGCAGATAATAATATTATTAAATTTTTGAATTTAGGTGCTAATAAAATTGGAGATACTGGAGTAAAAATCATATCTCAGGCTTTAGTTTCTAATCAAGTTATTGATTATATTTGTCTGTACCAAAATAACATTAAAAATTCTGGAGTGAAATATATAGCTAAAGCAGTTGAGAATAGTAAAGTTATTAGAGGTTTAGATTTACGTAATAATTGCATAGGTGATATTGGAGCAAAAAATATAGCTAAAATGCTACAAAAAAATGACGTATTACAAACTTTAAATTTAGCAGTGAATAATATTTTTGATAAAGGTATCAAATATATTTTTGAAGCTCTTCAGGCTAATACTTCATTATTGGAACTTTATTTACACTTCAACCCTATAAATAATTTGGGAGCTAGTTATATTGCGCAAGCTCTTAGTTATAATTACACTCTACATACTCTAAATCTTGATTATACAATCATTAATAAAGATGGTGCAGATAAAATCTATGATTCCATAGCTAAAAATAAAACTCTTAAGACATTTTATTTAAATTTTGACGCTCATTAACTTGATAAAATTGATCAAAAATAAATCTTGCTATAAGCACGTTTGGGTCTATTAAAGTGATTTTAGGATATAAGGTTTGGAGCGAAAAAAATATTAATGGCAATTCTGTACACCCTAGAATAATGTGCTTGCACCCCCTGTAAATTAGTTCTTCCATTGCGGTTGAAAATAATGCAATATATTTTTCTGGCAATTTATTTTTGATTACTTCATCATACAATATTCCTCCTTTAATCAGATATATTCCTTTTAATAATTTCATCACTGATTGTTCTTCTGGTCCAATTACTTCAATATTATATTGTGACAGAGCCTTATGATATAGTTTAGAATCTAGAGTAGTGTAAGTAGATAATAATCCAACCTTGCTTATGTTAGGATATATATTGTATAAGTAATTTGAGGTTAATTGTACTATATCTATTATTTCTGTTTTAATTTCTGATTTTATTTTCTCTAGATATATATGAGCTGAATGACAAGCTATTAATATATTACTAACCCCAGCATTCTCTAATATTTTAGAGCATGCTATATATTGTTTCTCACGTTTTAATATATCAGTAGAAAAATTGGTATACTGATATATTAAGAGCTGAGGGTAATTTTTATCCCTAGGCTGATATAAGTTATGTTTAACTATATCAAAAACTTTCTTTTCTATATCCATTGATGCTAGAGGTCCTGAACCTCCTATTATTCCTATTGTCCTACTCATAATTTTAAATATAATCAATTATTAATAATAATAGTTGCATACTTGATAAATCTTAGATTATACTATATAAAATTACAAGTTATTATGCTATGAAAAAAATTAATAGTTTATATCCTTTGAATAATTATAATTGTTCAAAAAATGAGTTACTTGAGTATTTTAAAAATTCGTGGCAGTTATCAGAAATACTGTATAGTACTATCCAAGATGAAGAAAGTTTATATTTAAATCCAGATAAATCAAGACTTCCATTGTTGTTTTATTTAGGACATACTGCCGCATTTTATATAAATAAAATGCGCATTACTGGGCTAATTCAAAAAGGTGTTAATGATTCTTATGAAAAATTATTTGCTGAAGGTGTAGACCCAGCTCATCCTCAATATTTAAGAGTTGTTAATAAATGGCCTTCATATGAAGAAGTGAGACAGTATAGAGCTAAGGTGTTTGAGATTGTAATTAATGTAATAGAGAATCTGAATTTTGACTTTATTCATCAAGAAAGTAAGGAATATGCATTACTGATGAGTATTGAACATGACCGAATTCATTTTGAAACATCTTCTGTTTTAATTAGGCAATATTGTACTGATGTATTAAAAAAACCAAAACACTGGATATATGCACCAATCACCAATGAGCAAATTAATCAATCAATGATTACTGTTCCTAATGGTTATATTGTGATTGGAAAACCTAAGGGGCATCCTTATTTTGCCTGGGATAATGAAAATGGATACCTGAATGTTCAAGTTGAAGCTTTTGTAGCTAGTCGTAATTTAGTATCGAATAAAGAATTTCTTAACTTTGTTAATAATGAAGGTTATTACAATAGTTTTTTTTGGTCTACTGAAGGATGGTCTTGGAAAATAGAAAATAAGGCAACACACCCTCGATTTTGGAGATTTGAAAACGATATATATAAATACAGAACTGTTTTTGAAGAGATTAACATACCATGGAATTGGCCCGTAGAGGTTAATTTTTATGAAGCTGAAGCATACTGTAATTGGCTTGGAAATGGAACAAGGTTAATGAAAGAAGAAGAATTTGAGTTAATGAGTCAGTATTCAGATGTCAATCGAGAACCATTCTTACAAGATAACTATAATATCAATATGAAATTTGGCTCTCCTTGTGCTGTTAACTTTTTTGAATCTAACTCTAGTTGTTTTAATGATGTTTATGGTAACGTGTTCCAGTGGCTAAAAACTCAATTTTATCCCCTACCAGGATTCCAAACTCATAATTTATACCCGCATTTTTCTTATCCTTTTTTTACTCCTGATCATATGATGTTAAAAGGTGGTTCCTGGGCCAGTACTGGCACTAGTGCTTCAAGATATTATAGACTTTGGTTTCGTAAACACATTTATCAGCATGCAGGATTCCGAGTAGTACAAGATTTATAAAAAAAAGAGGTACATGAGTAGTGTTTATTTAAAATCAACTATAAAAGTTGAACCTTTAGTTTGGAGATGGTATGCGTGGCCTCATCTTATTTCTCCTATAACAGCTGCTTGTAATATTGTTGATAGGCATTTAAAGATTATGAGGTCTTATGTCCAAAATCCTCATATTCATGCTCAGGCAGTTAAGGATCCAAAAATGTTAGGAGGCCCATTTTTGGATTTAGAAGAACTAAAGACAGATAAAATAAGAGAGCTGATTGAATATACCAATATAAATTGTAAAAAATTAATAGAACTAAGTAAAGCAATAAGAGAGGCTGATCTTTACTTACAAGAAGCAAAAGGAGGATCTTTAGAAGATTGTTATCAGCTCTTGCCTAATATGCTTAGAGGGTATGTAGAATTGGTTTATGATTTAAACAATCACCCAGCATTAAGATTTATTGAACCATTGATATATAAAACTTATTACGATGAACAGGCTCAGGAAGTAGCTATTTCTAATACATACAACGATTTTAGAAAATTTGTGCTTAGTACTCCTAGATTAGATGATAAAGCAGAGGTATATCTTAAAATCCCGTTTTCTGATAAAAAATTAGATTTCCTATTTAGCTTAAAGACTAACCCTTGTGAGGTCAAGGATATAATAAATATTTTTAATATACCTAATAATAAACAAGACTTGTTTAAATCATTTTTTACTGATGTATCAATAAACAATAGATTTGATAATAATTACTTAGGCGATGGAATAAGAGTAAGATATTTTGGTCATGCATGTATTTTGATTCAAACTAAAGACATATCAATCTTATTTGATCCAGTAATCAGTTATTCAGTTGTTAGTGATGTTCCAAGATATACCTTTGATGATTTACCAGATAGGATAGATTTTGTCATTATTACTCATAATCATCAAGACCATTTAGTATTTGAAACTCTTTTGCAGTTAAGGTATAAAGTAGCTCATATTATTTTTCCAACTAATCAAAAAGGATTCTTAGCTGATCCTTCCATAAAACTGATTTTACAGTACACAGGCTTTAGATCTTTAATTGAACTTGATGAATTAGATATTGTTCCTTTCAAAGATGGTAATATTACTGCTTTACCTTTTTTGGGTGAACATTCAGATTTAAATATACATGCAAAACTGGCTTACTGCATAAATATTAAGGGTAAGAAATTAATGTTTGCTGCTGATTCAAATAATTTAGAAGAATTTTTATATGATCATATTCATGAATTGATAGGTGATGTTGATATGCTGTTTGTAGGTATGGAATGCGATGGAGCTCCTTTAACATGGTTATATGGTCCTTTGTTATCTAGGCCACTAAATCGTGCTTTTGATCGTAGCAGACAACTTTCTGGATCTAATTTTTATAAGGCATGGTCAATAGTAAAAAAATTAAAATGTAAAAGCGCTTACGTTTATGCTATGGGACAAGAGCCTTGGTTACATCATATTATGGCATTAAGTTATACATCTGATTCTATTCAAATAATAGAATCAGATAAGTTTGTTTCTGCTTGTAAAAGTCATGGCATAGCAAGTGAGAGATTATTTGCTAAGAAAGAATGGATAATATAATAAATTTTAATTGTGTATGGTTTTTGTGTTTATCCACGAATTATTTGAGAGAGTAGTCAAAAATTCTCTAAAAGAAACAGCAGTAAGATGTGGAGATAAAGAATTAACATACGATCAATTAAATAAAATAAGTAACAAGATAGGATGGTACTTAGTAAACAAAGGTGTAAAATCGGAAGAGAGTGTTGCTATTATTATGGAGAGGTCGGTAGAAATGATAGCTGCAATAATTGGAGTATTAAAAGCAGGAGGATGTTATGTACCGATTGAACCAAACTGTCCTGGAGATAGACTAAAATTTATTCTTGAAGATGCTCAAGTAGGGATAGTATTAACTCAAAATAGCCTGATTGATAAATTTATCAGTTATAATGGAGAAATAATTACTAGTGATAGCTATTTGTTTTATGAAGAGAAAGATCATAATTTATCAACAATTATGTATGCTGATAATCTAGCATACATAATATATACATCAGGATCTACAGGAACTCCAAAAGGAGTAATGGGCACACATGAGAATTTAGTTCAGTCATTAATATCAAGAACTAATTATTATAAAGAAGATAAGATAAGAAGTTTACTTGTAGTACCAGTATCATTTGACAGTTCTATTACAGCAATATTTTGGCCTTTAATCACGGGCGGAAGTGTTACTATTGTTCCGCAAATTGAATATCTAGATCTTGAGCAGTTGTTATATATTATTAAAAATAATAGTATATCACATTTTCCTTGTCCACCTGCATTATACTTATCTTTACTAGAAACAGGCAGTAGTAAACTTAAAAACTTACAGGTTGTAGTTGTAGCAGGTGAAAGATGTCCTGAGAGAATATTAGAGCTTCATTTTGAACTATTGAGTAATACATTATTATCGAATGAATATGGTCCTACTGAAGTATCAGTATGGAGTAGTGCTAGTAGTATTTATGATAATGAAAGAAAATATAAGGTTGACAAAATCACAATAGGAAAGCAAAGAACAAATGTAGAATTATTTATCTTGGATGAAAAGATAAGAATATTACCGATAGGGGTAAAAGGAGAGATATATATAGGTGGGAAAGGACTTGCGAGAGGGTATATTAATAGAGCGGACTTGACAGCTGAGAGATTTATAGCCAATCCATTCGGTAATGGTGAGCGTTTATATAAAACAGGAGATATAGGAAGGTATTTATACGATGGTAATATTGAGTATTTAGGAAGAAGTGATGAACAAGTAAAAATTAGAGGTTATAGAATTGAATTAGGCGAAATTGAAAGTAACTTAAATGAGTTCCAGGGGATAAGACAAAGTGTAGTAACTGTTAAAGAAAAAAATAGTAATAAGTATTTAATAGGGTATTGCGTATCAGATAAAAAACTAGATAGTGCTAAGATTATAAGTTATTTAGAAAGTAAAATACCTGAATATATGATACCTAAGTATTTTGTCTATATAGATAAAATACCACTTACTATTAACGGAAAGTTAGATAAAAGCGCATTGCCTGAACCAGAAATTAATAGTGAGAATTACGTAGAAGCAAGAAATGAACTTGAGGTTAAGGTACGTAAGATATGGTTTGAGTTATTGAGCTTTGCAAAAGATAAGATAAGTATTACCGATGATTTTTTTAGACTAGGTGGAGATAGTATAGTTAGTATACAGTTGGTAAGTAAGTTAAGGCAAGAGTTAGGGTTAACTGTTAGCATTAAAGATATATTTAAGCATAGAACAATACAAAAGTTATTTGATAATGTCTTAAGTAAATCTTTAGTTAAAAAGGTTAATCTAAAGGCAGAATTTAGCGACATAGCAAATATTATAAGTCAGCAATATTTAGATAAGATTCAGGGAGATAAGGAAGTTCAAGGAGTGTATTTAGCTAATAGTTTACAACAAGGTTTAATTTATCATGCTTTGCATCAAGGTATAATAGATGATGCTTATAAAGTACAAATTATATTTGATTATCAAGATAAGATTGATCCTATTATATTAAAACAGGCATGGCAATATGCCCAAAATAAATACCCGAGCTTAAGATTAAGATTTAGCTGGGAAGAGGAATTAGTACAAATAGTAGATAAGGAATGTGAACTTGATTGGAGATATTTTGACATAAGTAAAGAAAATAACCAAGAAAAACGAATTGAGGAGATTAAGAAAAAAGATAGAGAGGAAATATACGATTTAGCGATAAGTAAATTATTTAGGATATGTTTAATTAAAAAAAATGAAGATTTATATACCTGTATTTTTAGTAATCATCATGTAATCCTTGATGGGTGGAGTATTCCTGTATTATTAAAGTATGTTCATGAAACTTATTTAAAATTATTGCAAGGGCTAGTTGTTGATACAAAAGAAGATATTGCTTATATCAAAGCTCAGCAATATTTGCAGCAACATACTAAGAATAATGAGAAATATTGGCAAGAATATTTAAGTAGTATAGAAGTAAGATTAGATTTAAGCAGCCTAATATTGCAAGAGAAGCAAGATGTAAGATTGCAAGAGTATAAATATATCAAAGATCCTCAAAATCAAAATATAGTTATAAGAGGTGAATTATATAAACAACTTAAAGATTTAACTCAAGAAGTAGGGATTACATTAAATGCCGTGTTACAGTACATATGGCATAAAGTATTAAGTATTTATGGTGATAGTAAACAAACAATAGTAGGAACAACAATATCTGGTCGGAATATTCCGATAGATAATATTGAGCAATCCATAGGATTATATATTAATACTTTACCTTTAATGGTTGATCATTCAAAGTATAGAACGGTAATAGAAACGATAAAAATTTTGCAAGATGACATAAATGAGCTTAATAGCAGAAGTGAGACAAATTTAGTTAATCTTCAGAAAGAAGGAGATAGGTTGTTTGATAGCTTATTTGTTTATGAGAATTATCCTGATCCGATAGAAAAAGAGAAAGGAGATGGCAATTTAAAGATGGTTTTCAAAGAAGTAGTTGAGAAGACTGATTATCCTCTAAGTGTGGTAGCGTATGAAACAATTGATAGGCAGGAGTTACTGTTGTCTATTAGGTATGCTGGGGAATTATTTAATAATGATACAATATCAGAACTGCTCGAAATAATGGCTAAGATGGTAGAGCAAATAATACATGATCCTGAAGCAAATAGATTTGAGCATCTTAATTTGCAAAAATATCAACTGATAACAAAAAGATGGAATTCAACTGAAGTAGAATACTCTATAAGATGTATACATGAATTAATTGAGGAACAAGTAGAGAAAACACCAGATAATATAGCTGTAGTATATGGAGATACTACAGCTACTTACCAAGAATTAAATGAAAAAGCGAATAGATTGGCTAGTTACTTAAGAAGCCTAGGAGTAGTAACTGAGACTCCTGTGGCTATAGTCATGAATAGATCATTAGAAATGATAGTTGCAATTATTGCAATTCTAAAAGCCGGAGCTACTTATATACCTATCGATCCAGATTTTCCTAAAGAAAGGTTAAAATATATTGTTGAAGACACTAAGGTATTAATATTACTAACTCAAGCTACGTTAAAAGAAAGTATTGTTGGTTTATGTAAAATCGTTATTGAAGTAAATGCAAAGGATTTTCATAAATATTCTGAGCTTAATCACACTAACAGTGTCTCAATTAAGAATCTAGCTTATATAATTTATACTTCTGGATCGACAGGTATTCCTAAAGGAGTAATGATAACACACGAAAGTCTGAATAATTATATTCAATATAGCAAAAGCAAGTATGATATAGCTAATGGCAAGGTGATACTACATTCGTCAATTGCATTTGATATGAGTATTACTAGTATTTTTCTACCGTTAGTGCAAGGAGATACAATTGAGATTATTGCTGAAGGAAATGAGCTTGAGGATTTACAAAATAAGTTACAGAGTGAAGATACTCTAAATATGGTTAAGTTAACACCTACTCATTTAAAAGCTTTAAGAGAAAATGTAAATGGTAAGATACTAAGCAATAAAGCAAAATTGATTATAGGAGGTGAGAGTTTATCATGGGAAGATATTAAACCATGGCTCAATGATCATAGAAAAATATTTAATGAATATGGCCCTACTGAAACTACTGTAGGATGCTGTGTTTATGAAATTAACCATTTAGATAGTAGAGCATCTGTGTCAATAGGTAAACCTATTGACAATATGAAAATATATATTTTAGATAAGAAGTTAAATCCAGTGCCGATAGGAGTAAGAGGAGAAATATATATAAGTGGTATAGGATTAGCAAGAGGTTATTTAAATAGAGCAGATTTAACAGCTGAAAGATTTTTTGCTAACCCTTTTACTGTCGAAGGTGAAAGATTATACAAAACAGGAGATTTAGGAAGATATTTAATTAACGGTAATATTGAATATTTAGGTAGAAATGATGAGCAGGTAAAAATTAGGGGATATAGAATAGAGTTAGGAGAGATAGAAGCGGTATTAAATAAACATAGAGATATTAGTGCTGCTGTAGTGATAGAGAAAGAACAAGAAACAACAAAGTCGTTAGTAGCTTACGTAGTACTAAAAGAACTAAGTGAAGACAAAAGAGCTTTAATAGATAGTAGTGGTAAAGAGTTTAATATTTGTGCTGTAGCAGAAGAGGTAACAGAATCATTAGGTAATACTCTCGCAAGAGTATTACCTGAATACATGATACCTAAGTATTTTGTATATTTAAATAGAATACCGTTAACAAGTAATGGAAAGCTAGACCGTAGAGCGTTACCTGAACCAGAAGTACAAAGTCAGGACAGCTATATAGCTCCAAGAACTGAGTTAGAAAAACAATTATGTGATATTTGGGCTCAAGTGCTTAAACTAGAAAAAATTAGTATCACTGATAACTTCTTCAGAATTGGTGGTGATAGTATTTTAGCTATTAAATTAGTAAGTAAATTAAATCAAGAACTACTTATTCCTGTAGAGATTAAAGATATTTTTAGCAGTAATAATATCTTGGCTTTAGTGCAATACTTAGAAAGTAAATCTTTAAATAATGAAGAATTATATTGTGAAAAATGGAATTTTAAATGTTAGAAAAAATTGATAAGCTCTATAGTTTAATTTTTAATGGGTTTAAGTTTAAAGTAGATAAAGGTAATCTAGATGTATCGGTTCCTAAAAAAATTAGTGATCATTATAGAATCTTTGCAAAAGAATTTATTAGTAATAATAAAGATTTTATTGTATCTACTTTCAGTAATACTAATTCTAATATTTTACATTTTGATTTTAATAATTGTTTAATACCTCTTTCATTTGCACAAGAAAGATTAAGCTTTATTGATAAATATGAAGGAGGAACAAATGCTTATAATATCTCTTTAGTATTTACTTTATCACTAAATGATGAATTAGTGATAAAGAGCTTAAAACAAAGTATCAATGATATTGTAGAAAGACATGAAATATTAAGAAGTGTAATAAAAGAAGACGATCAAGGTAATAGGTGGCAGTTAGTAAAGCAATTAGACAAGTGTCCGTTAAATATTTCACTAGTTAAGGTTAGAGATCAGGACGAATTATCGCAAGAAATAAGTAAAGCAGTAAATTATGTGTATAATCTAAGTAGTGAATATCCGATAAAAATTAATTTATATGAACAAGAGTTAATGGATAAAAAATATTATTTAAGTATAGTAATTCATCATATAGCATTTGATGGTTGGTCTATAAATGTATTATTAGCAGAATTGGCAGAACTTTATCAATACCATTATAAAATAGCACAAGGTGAAAAAGTAACACTAGAGTTACTCCCATTAAATATACAATATAGAGATTTTACTTTATGGCAAAAAAATTATTTAAAAGAAGAGAGATTAAAGAAACAATTAAATTATTGGAAAAATAAATTAAGTAATTATGAAACTTTATGTTTAGTTACAGACAAACCTAGACCAATAGAATTTGATTATAATGGTGAAGATATTTTTTTTGAGATAAAAGCTAATTTATCAAGGAAATTAAGGCAATTAGCAAAAGATCTTGAAGTTAGTCTATATAGTCTATTGATTGCAGGGTATTGTTTATTACTAAAAATATATAGTAATCAAAATGATATAATTGTCGGTATACCAGTAGCTAATAGACATTACGATAAGGTAGAAAATTTGATAGGCTTTTTTGTTAACTCTTTGTCATTAAGAATAAAAATTAATGATACACTATCAATTAAAGAATACATAAAAGAGGTGAGTCAAGAATTAATAGAAGCTCAATTATGTCAAGACTTACCATTTGAGAGATTAGTAGAAGAGTTAAAAGTTGAAAAGGATATTAGTAGACATCCAATTTTCCAAATAATGTTTGGAACCCAGCAATTTGAAATCAAAATTAACGATCAATCAAAATTAGAACAAGATAAAAACAGTAGTCTAGCTAATATTTTAAGTAGGTATGAAGAAGATTATGGATACAAAATAGCAAAATTTGATCTTAGTACATTTATAGATGATAATAGAGAGAAACTAAAAGGAAGTTTTAATTATGCTACTAGTTTATATAGCGAAGAAACAATAAAAGGTTTTATAGAGACGTACCAGAATATATTAGCACAGTTTGGAGAATTAGTTAATAATTCTCAAGATAAAATAAAGATAAATGAAATAAATTATCTAAGTAAACAAAAGCATAAGCTAATAGTAGATGAATGGAACAAGACAAAAAGAGACTTTCTTGAAGATAAAACAATACATCGATTATTTGAAGAACAAGTAATAAAAACACCAGATAGTATAGCATTAATATATGAGGATATAAAACTTACTTATTCTGAATTGAATGCAAGAGTAAATAGGTTAGCTAATTATTTAAGACAGTATAAGATTGAACCGGGTACCTTAGTAGTACTGTGTCTTGATAGGAATGAAAATATACTTATTTCTATACTAGGCATATTGAAAGCCGGAGGAGCGTATGTACCTATAGATACCAATTATCCTGATCAAAGAATCAAATATATTATACAAGATATTAATGTAGCAAATAGAACAAGAAAAATAATTAAAACTTTAGTTATAGTAAATGAAAGATATAAGAAAAGACTAGAAAGAATAGTTGATTATATAGAAGTATTAGCTATAGATAGTCAAATATTACAGGAACAATTGTTATATGAGAGTAAGAGAAATCTAGTTCCAGTGGTAAATGGTAATAGTTTAGCATATGTAATCTATACTTCTGGTACTACTGGTAATCCTAAAGGAGTAATGATTGAACATAGAGGAGTAATTAATACAGTATTATCTTTGCAGTCTGTGTACAATTTTGTTAAGGGAAAGGCTGTAACAGCCTTTACTTCTTATGTATTTGACGTATCAGTGTCAGAATTTTTTATTGCATTATTTAATGGTGGGGTTCTTCATTTATTAAGTGAGAAACTTCGAACTAACATAAAATTTATTAGTGAATATATTATTGCAAATAATATTAATTATTTATATCTACCCCCTGTTTTATTATCAAATTTACCTAGATTAGAATATAAGGCTTTATACGGAATAATATATGCAGGAGAACCATGTGACAGAGATACAGCTAAATACTGGTCAAGTCATCATAAATTGTACAATTATTATGGTCCTACAGAAACAACAATATATGCATCTGGTAAACAAATAATTTGTGAAGATGTAAATTTAATAGGTTCTCCAATTTATAATGTAAAAATATATGTACTAGATAATAATTTGAAATTACTGCCAATAGGAGGAGTGGGAGAGATATATATAGGTGGGAAAGGACTTGCGAGAGGGTATATTAATAGAGCGGACTTGACAGCTGAGAGATTTATAGCCAATCCATTCGGTAATGGTGAGCGTTTATATAAAACAGGAGATATAGGAAGGTATTTATACGATGGTAATATTGAGTATTTAGGAAGAAGTGATGAACAAGTAAAAATTAGAGGTTATAGAATTGAATTAGGCGAAATTGAAAGTAACTTAAATGAGTTCCAGGGGATAAGACAAAGTGTAGTAACTGTTAAAGAAAAAAATAGTAATAAGTATTTAATAGGGTATTGCGTATCAGATAAAAAACTAGATAGTGCTAAGATTATAAGTTATTTAGAAAGTAAAATACCTGAATATATGATACCTAAGTATTTTGTCTATATAGATAAAATACCACTTACTATTAACGGAAAGTTAGATAAAAGCGCATTGCCTGAACCAGAAATTAATAGTGAGAATTACGTAGAAGCAAGAAATGAACTTGAGGTTAAGGTACGTAAGATATGGTTTGAGTTATTGAGCTTTGCAAAAGATAAGATAAGTATTACCGATGATTTTTTTAGACTAGGTGGAGATAGTATAGTTAGTATACAGTTGGTAAGTAAGTTAAGGCAAGAGTTAGGGTTAACTGTTAGCATTAAAGATATATTTAAGCATAGAACAATACAAAAGTTATTTGATAATGTCTTAAGTAAATCTTTAGTTAAAGAGATTGAAATAAAAGCTGAACAAAGAATTTTAGGAAGTTCTTTTGGGTTACTTCCTATACAAAAATGGTTCTTTTCCAATGATTTTATAAGACTAGATCACTGGAACCAATCTTTTTTAATAAGAGTACCTGAATTAGATATCGCTAGATTAAAAATTGTTATGGCTAAACTCATAGAACATCATGATATGTTTAGATTAAGATATAATAAAGATCAAATTACAGGAGAATATTATCAGTACTACGATACAGTGGTTAAAGCAGAAGATTTAAAATTTTTAGATATAAGATCATTAAATGTACAAGAAGGAAGCAACGAGTTTAAACAACTACTAGATACAGTGCTAACTGAATGGCAAAGTAACTTTAATATAGAGAAAGGCCCATTATATAGTATAGGTTATATATTTGGTTATAGTGATAAAACAGCTAGAATATATTTAGCATTACATCATCTGATAATAGATACAGTAAGTTGGAGAATATTAGCTGAAGATTTAAAAAATTTATATGCAGGTAATGAATTAAGCTTGAAAGGGAGTAACTATCAACAATGGGTAAATGCAATAACAAACTATGGCCTGAGATATGGAGAAGAGAGAAGTTATTGGAATAGTATTATAACTGATAGACAGCTAAGAGCAACAAGAGAGGTTCATCAAATAAATATAGAGCTAAATGAAAGACAAACTAATCATCTACTAAAAGAAAGTAATAAAGCATACAATACTGAAATAAATGATATTTTGCTAACGGCATTGGGGTATGGTTTGAGAGAGATTACAGGTAAGAAAAGGAATTTGGTTACACTAGAAGGACATGGTAGAGAAGAGATCGATGATAGTATAGATATAACTAGAACTGTAGGTTGGTTTACTACTATGTACCCTGTAGCAGTAGAGATAACTGATGATATAGAAAGTAGTATAAAAATAGTTAAAGATAGTTTAAGGCAAGTTCCAAACAAAGGTATAGGTTATGGAGCTTTAATAGGTTATGGAAAGAAGATATTACCAAAGATTATTTTTAATTATTTAGGTCAGTTTAATAGGAAACAAGATAGTTGGCAAATCACAGAGGAAAGTAGTGGGATTTCTATTAATAAATTAAATAAAGATTGTAACATAATAAATTTTAACGGTTTAGTAATAGAAGGTAAACTTAAATTTAATATAGTAAGTAAATTAGATTATAGCAGGAGTATAAAATTAGTTGAGACATTTAAAAATCAATTAATAGCAATAATTAAACACACAATCTTTCAATCAAGAAGTTATTTAACAATTAGCGACATAGCAAATATTATAAGTCAGCAATATTTAGATAAGATTCAGGGAGATAAGGAAGTTCAAGGAGTGTATTTAGCTAATAGTTTACAACAAGGTTTAATTTATCATGCTTTGCATCAAGGTATAATAGATGATGCTTATAAAGTACAAATTATATTTGATTATCAAGATAAGATTGATCCTATTATATTAAAACAGGCATGGCAATATGCCCAAAATAAATACCCGAGCTTAAGATTAAGATTTAGCTGGGAAGAGGAATTAGTACAAATAGTAGATAAGGAATGTGAACTTGATTGGAGATATTTTGACATAAGTAAAGAAAATAACCAAGAAAAACGAATTGAGGAGATTAAGAAAAAAGATAGAGAGGAAATATACGATTTAGCGATAAGTAAATTATTTAGGATATGTTTAATTAAAAAAAATGAAGATTTATATACCTGTATTTTTAGTAATCATCATGTAATCCTTGATGGGTGGAGTATTCCTGTATTATTAAAGTATGTTCATGAAACTTATTTAAAATTATTGCAAGGGCTAGTTGTTGATACAAAAGAAGATATTGCTTATATCAAAGCTCAGCAATATTTGCAGCAACATACTAAGAATAATGAGAAATATTGGCAAGAATATTTAAGTAGTATAGAAGTAAGATTAGATTTAAGCAGCCTAATATTGCAAGAGAAGCAAGATGTAAGATTGCAAGAGTATAAATATATCAAAGATCCTCAAAATCAAAATATAGTTATAAGAGGTGAATTATATAAACAACTTAAAGATTTAACTCAAGAAGTAGGGATTACATTAAATGCCGTGTTACAGTACATATGGCATAAAGTATTAAGTATTTATGGTGATAGTAAACAAACAATAGTAGGAACAACAATATCTGGTCGGAATATTCCGATAGATAATATTGAGCAATCCATAGGATTATATATTAATACTTTACCTTTAATGGTTGATCATTCAAAGTATAGAACGGTAATAGAAACGATAAAAATTTTGCAAGATGACATAAATGAGCTTAATAGCAGAAGTGAGACAAATTTAGTTAATCTTCAGAAAGAAGGAGATAGGTTGTTTGATAGCTTATTTGTTTATGAGAATTATCCTGATCCGATAGAAAAAGAGAAAGGAGATGGCAATTTAAAGATGGTTTTCAAAGAAGTAGTTGAGAAGACTGATTATCCTCTAAGTGTGGTAGCGTATGAAACAATTGATAGGCAGGAGTTACTGTTGTCTATTAGGTATGCTGGGGAATTATTTAATAATGATACAATATCAGAACTGCTCGAAATAATGGCTAAGATGGTAGAGCAAATAATACATGATCCTGAAGCAAATAGATTTGAGCATCTTAATTTGCAAAAATATCAACTGATAACAAAAAGATGGAATTCAACTGAAGTAGAATACTCTATAAGATGTATACATGAATTAATTGAGGAACAAGTAGAGAAAACACCAGATAATATAGCTGTAGTATATGGAGATACTACAGCTACTTACCAAGAATTAAATGAAAAAGCGAATAGATTGGCTAGTTACTTAAGAAGCCTAGGAGTAGTAACTGAGACTCCTGTGGCTATAGTCATGAATAGATCATTAGAAATGATAGTTGCAATTATTGCAATTCTAAAAGCCGGAGCTACTTATATACCTATCGATCCAGATTTTCCTAAAGAAAGGTTAAAATATATTGTTGAAGACACTAAGGTATTAATATTACTAACTCAAGCTACGTTAAAAGAAAGTATTGTTGGTTTATGTAAAATCGTTATTGAAGTAAATGCAAAGGATTTTCATAAATATTCTGAGCTTAATCACACTAACAGTGTCTCAATTAAGAATCTAGCTTATATAATTTATACTTCTGGATCGACAGGTATTCCTAAAGGAGTAATGATAACACACGAAAGTCTGAATAATTATATTCAATATAGCAAAAGCAAGTATGATATAGCTAATGGCAAGGTGATACTACATTCGTCAATTGCATTTGATATGAGTATTACTAGTATTTTTCTACCGTTAGTGCAAGGAGATACAATTGAGATTATTGCTGAAGGAAATGAGCTTGAGGATTTACAAAATAAGTTACAGAGTGAAGATACTCTAAATATGGTTAAGTTAACACCTACTCATTTAAAAGCTTTAAGAGAAAATGTAAATGGTAAGATACTAAGCAATAAAGCAAAATTGATTATAGGAGGTGAGAGTTTATCATGGGAAGATATTAAACCATGGCTCAATGATCATAGAAAAATATTTAATGAATATGGCCCTACTGAAACTACTGTAGGATGCTGTGTTTATGAAATTAACCATTTAGATAGTAGAGCATCTGTGTCAATAGGTAAACCTATTGACAATATGAAAATATATATTTTAGATAAGAAGTTAAATCCAGTGCCGATAGGAGTAAGAGGAGAAATATATATAAGTGGTATAGGATTAGCAAGAGGTTATTTAAATAGAGCAGATTTAACAGCTGAAAGATTTTTTGCTAACCCTTTTACTGTCGAAGGTGAAAGATTATACAAAACAGGAGATTTAGGAAGATATTTAATTAACGGTAATATTGAATATTTAGGTAGAAATGATGAGCAGGTAAAAATTAGGGGATATAGAATAGAGTTAGGAGAGATAGAAGCGGTATTAAATAAACATGGAGATATTAGTGCTGCTGTAGTGATAGAGAAAGAACAAGAAACAACAAAGTCGTTAGTAGCTTACGTAGTACTAAAAGAACTAAGTGAAGACAAAAGAGCTTTAATAGATAGTAGTGGTAAAGAGTTTAATATTTGTGCTGTAGCAGAAG
Source organism: Candidatus Megaera polyxenophila (assembly GCA_037101405.1). Classification (NCBI taxonomy): domain Bacteria; kingdom Pseudomonadati; phylum Pseudomonadota; class Alphaproteobacteria; order Rickettsiales; family Rickettsiaceae; genus Candidatus Megaera; species Candidatus Megaera polyxenophila. The sequence goes on from AP017964.1 coordinate 351,975, forward strand.
AGGTAACAGAATCATTAGGTAATACTCTCGCAAGAGTATTACCTGAATACATGATACCTAAGCATTTTGTATATTTAAATAGAATACCGTTAACAAGTAATGGAAAGCTAGACCGTAGAGCGTTACCTGAACCAGAAGTACAAAGTCAGGACAGCTATATAGCTCCAAGAACTGAGTTAGAAAAACAATTATGTGATATTTGGGCTCAAGTGCTTAAACTAGAAAAAATTAGTATCACTGATAACTTCTTCAGAATTGGTGGTGATTCAATTATTAGTATTCAAGTAATGTCAAAAGCTCGCCAAAAAGGTATCTATTTCTCTGTAAAAGATATTTTTAGTTATCCTAGTGTGATCGAACTTACAGTTAATGTCAAAACAGAAGAAAAAAAACCTAAAATTGATCAAACGCTTATTAAAGGTAAGATTATGTTGACTCCTATCCAACATTGGTTCTTCGCCAAAAACTTGCCGAATAACAATTATTTTAATCAATCAATATTACTACAACCAAAGAAAAAGTTGCAACTTTACATTATTAAACAATCATTTATGTTATTAAGGCATCACCATGATATTTTAAGGTGTTGTTATAATAACCATCATAATCAATGGCAACAAATATGTCTTCAGGAAGAAATCGATACTGTTGAATATATTGATCTATCGGTACAAGAAGATGAAACTGATATTACTACAAAAATAGAAAACTATAGTAATAAAATTCAAGCAAGCTTAGATATTAACAAGGGAATAATAATGAAGGTTTTGTTATTTGATTTAGTTAAATCACAACGTTTGTTAATAGTAGTACATCACTTGGTAATAGATAGTGTTTCATGGAGAATCTTACTCGAGGATCTAGAGAGTTTTTATAGTCAATTAGAGAAAAGGTCAGAAGTACAATTTCCTAATAAAACTTATTCCTATAAACAATGGTCTCAAATTTTAGCAGACTATGCTTATTCAGCCACTTTAAAAAAAGAAATACCTTATTGGCAAGAGTTAGAAAAAAACATTCAACCTATTGAAACAGATTTTAATTTAGGAGCTTATTTAGAGATAAATAGCCACAATGTTGAAATATCTTTAAATAAAGATAAAACTCTCGCTTTATTGCAAAAAGTACATAAGGCTTATAGAACAGAGATTAGTGATATTTTATTAACAGCTTTGGTATTAGGATTTGGAGATTTGACAGGAAATTATACTCTAAATATTGCCTTTGAAGGACATGGTAGAGAAGAGATAATAGAAGGGATTGATTTATCAAGAACTATAGGATGGTTTACTACTATTTTTCCCGTCGTACTAGTAGTAGATAATCCTAACGATTTAGAAAGAGCAATTAAAATAATAAAAGAAAATATAAGAACTATACCGAATAAAGGAATAGGATATGGTATTATCAAACACTTGAGACCTAAAGTGTTAACTAAAAATAAATCTCCTCAAATTATTTTTAATTATCTTGGCAGGTGGGATAATGTGACATCTCTAAATAATTTATTTAGCTTTGCCCCAGAGTCAAGTGGTCGAAATGTTGCACAAGAAAACATACTGGATTACGTGATTTCAATTAATGCTGAAGTAAAAAATGACATAATGCATTTTTTTTGGACTGCTAGTAGCAATCATTATTATCCAGAGACAATTAATAAAATTGTACATTATTTTATTCAAAGGCTAAATCAATTAATAGAGCATTGTTGTCAAGATGATGTTTATGGTTATACTCCATCTGATTTTGATTTAGTTACTTTAAAACAAGATCAGTTGGAGAAGAAATTAAATATTTTATCAGTAAAGAGAAAATAATAATGATTAATAAATTTAATATTCAGGATCTTTATCCACTTTCACCGATACAATCTGGTTTTTTATTTCAGCATTTATATGCACCGCAATCAGATGCTTATTTTGTTCAAAGTATATTTTTAATTGATGGAGTAATAGAAACATCTAATTTTAAAATAGCATGGCAAAAAATAATTGATACTTATTCTATTCTAAGAACTGCGTTTTTATGGCAAGATGGTGACCAAGCATTACAGTATACTCTAGATCATGCTGAGGTACCTTTTGTATTAGAAGATTGGCAAGATTTTAGTGATATTGAGCAAGAAGAAAGATTAAAAGATTTTATTGAGCAAGACCGTAAGAAAGGTTTTGATTTAAATAATGTTCCACTTATTAGAATTCATCTTATTCAAAAAAACAGTAATAGTTATTATTTAGTATGGAGTAATCATCATATTTTACTCGATGGGTGGTCATCTTCTACTATTTTTCATAATTTTCTTAAGTTATATAGAGCATTAAACATTAATCAAGAATTTCTAATAAAAGAAGATAAGCCTTATAGAGATTATATAGCTTGGCTACAAAAGCAGGATTTAACTAGAGCAGAACAGTTTTGGAAACAGTATTTATCTTCTTTAGAAGAACCTACTTATCTTAGTTTTCAACATCTAATTAAAGAAAAACAAAATCAAGATTATAGTATATATTCAGAAGTTTTATCATTAGATGAAACAAAAAGAATTAAAAATTTTGCTCAAAAGCATGGTTTAACTTTAAACACTATTTTACAAGGAGCAGTAGCAATTGTAGTACAACATTATTTACAACAAAAGGAAATTGTCCTAGGTCTTACAGTTTCTGGAAGAAATATAAACCTCACAGGTATTGAAGATATGGTAGGTTTATTTATCAACACGTTACCTTTAAGAGTACAATTTGAAGAGAATAATATCATTTCTTTTCTAAAAAAGCTTCAAAATGACACACAAAAAATTAATGATTATACTTATACACAACTAGCAGATATCCAAAAGTGGTCTGGTATTGGTGGTGATTTATTTAATTTAACATTTGCCTTTGAAAATTATCCTTTTGATGAAAATGATATTTCTCTAGATTTTCAAATTAAGAGAATTAAAAGTATAGAGAAAACTGAATATCCTTTAACTATAATGGCGGGAACTAGTAAACAAACTAATATTGTTTTTAAATATCAAACCATTCATTTTGATGAGAAGATTATTGTTAGGTTTGCTGCGCACATTAAGATGATTTTAACTCAATTTATTAGTAAACAATTTTCTATTTCTTCCTTATTGATTCTAGAAGAAGAGGAAAAGAAGCTACTATTTAAGTTGAATCATACTGAAGTAGAATACCCTATAAGATGTATACATAAATTAATTGAGGAACAAGTAGAGAAAACACCAGATAATATAGCTGTAGTATATGGAGATACTACAGCTACTTACCAAGAATTAAATGAAAAAGCGAATAGATTGGCTAGTTACTTAAGAAGCCTAGGAGTAGTAACCGAGACTCCTGTGGCTATAGTCATGAATAGATCATTAGAAATGATAGTTGCAATTATTGCAATTCTAAAAGCCGGAGCTACTTATATACCTATCGATCGTAACTTACCAGAAATAAAGCGGCAATTAATTATAGATGATATAGGATCTCCTATAGTGTTAACTGATATACATAATATAGATATGCTGTCTGCATCTTTTTCTTTATTAATCTGTATTGAAAAAGAAACAAATATAATAGAGAGATTTTCATCTAATAATTTTAATACAGATATTGTACTGCAGAATCTAGCTTATATAATTTATACTTCTGGATCGACAGGTATTCCTAAAGGAGTAATGATAACACACGAAAGTCTGAATAATTATATTCAATATAGCAAAAGCAAGTATGATATAGCTAATGGCAAGGTGATACTACATTCGTCAATTGCATTTGATATGAGTATTACTAGTATTTTTCTACCGTTAGTGCAAGGAGATACAATTGAGATTATTGCTGAAGGAAATGAGCTTGAGGATTTACAAAATAAGTTACAGAGTGAAGATACTCTAAATATGGTTAAGTTAACACCTACTCATTTAAAAGCTTTAAGAGAAAATGTAAATGGTAAGATACTAAGCAATAAAGCAAAATTGATTATAGGAGGTGAGAGCTTATCATGGGAAGATATTAAACCATGGCTCAATGATCATAGAAAAATATTTAATGAATATGGCCCTACTGAAACTACTGTAGGATGCTGTGTTTATGAAATTAACCATTTAGATAGTAGAGCATCTGTGTCAATAGGTAAACCTATTGACAATATGAAAATATATATTTTAGATAAGAAGTTAAATCCAGTGCCGATAGGAGTAAGAGGAGAAATATATATAAGTGGTATAGGATTAGCAAGAGGTTATTTAAATAGAGCAGATTTAACAGCTGAAAGATTTTTTGCTAACCCTTTTACTGTCGAAGGTGAAAGATTATACAAAACAGGAGATTTAGGAAGATATTTAATTAACGGTAATATTGAATATTTAGGTAGAAATGATGAGCAGGTAAAAATTAGGGGATATAGAATAGAGTTAGGAGAGATAGAAGCGGTATTAAATAAACATAGAGATATTAGTGCTGCTGTAGTGATAGAGAAAGAACAAGAAACAACAAAGTCGTTAGTAGCTTACGTAGTACTAAAAGAACTAAGTGAAGACAAAAGAGCTTTAATAGATAGTAGTGGTAAAGAGTTTAATATTTGTGCTGTAGCAGAAGAGGTAACAGAATCATTAGGTAATACTCTCGCAAGAGTATTACCTGAATACATGATACCTAAGTATTTTGTATATTTAAATAGAATACCGTTAACAAGTAATGGAAAGCTAGACCGTAGAGCGTTACCTGAACCAGAAGTACAAAGTCAGGACAGCTATATAGCTCCAAGAACTGAGTTAGAAAAACAATTATGTGATATTTGGGCTCAAGTGCTTAAACTAGAAAAAATTAGTATCACTGATAACTTCTTTAAATTAGGAGGACACTCACTTTCTGCAATGCAGATTGTTTCTCGTATTAGTTATATATATAATATTGATATTCCGCTAAGAATTATCTTTGAAAATCCAATTCTAATGGATTTAGCAAATTCAATTCTGTTAAGTCAAAATCGGTTTTTATCTTTATCAGTAATTATACCTCAAGTAAAAAGTGATTATGTACCATTATCTTTTGCTCAACAACGTCTCTGGTTCCTAGATCAAATTTTGCCTGACATAGCTCTTTATAATATACCAATAGCCTTGAAATTTACAGGATTTTTAGATGTCTTAGCATTAGAAAAAGCACTAAATGTTTTAATTAGAAGACATGAGTCGTTAAGAACTATTTTTTCTATTAAAGATGGAGAAGCTTATCAAGTCATTTTACCTAATCTTGTCCTTGATATAAAAAATAATATTATAGATCTAAGTATGATAGAAAAAGATAAGCAAGAAGCTATGGTAGATCATCTCGCAGAAATAGAAGCTAATTATGTCTTTGATTTAACTAGCGGTCCATTGATTAGGAGTAAATTATTAATTTTATCACCTGATATTCATATATTCTTAATGACTTTACACCATATAATTTCAGATGGTTGGTCAACTGCTATAATGTTTAAAGAATTGTCTATTTTATATAATTCTTATTTATTAAAAAAAGAAATATTGTTACCTAAATTATTTGTTCAGTATGCTGATTTCAGTATTTGGCAAAGGTCTTATGTTACGGGAGAAGTATTAGAACGTCAGTTAGATTATTGGAAGCAACAATTAGCTGATATTCCGATAAAGTTAAATTTACCAACAGATAAAGTCAGACCAAAAGAATTAAATTATAGAGGAAAAAATTATCGCTATAATATTTCAAATGATACTAGAGACAAGTTAAGGAATTTATCAAACTTGCATCAAGTATCCTTATTTATGGTATTACTCAGTATTTTTAAAATACTTTTACACAAATATACGGAACAAAATGATATTATAGTTGGTTTTCCTACATCAGGTCGTGGACGGCAAGAAATTGAAGGAGTAGTGGGATTTTTTGTTAATACTCTTGTTTTAAGAACAATTTTTCAAAAAAATGATACTTTTATTGACACTATTAATAAAGTTAAAGATACGACACTCAAAGCTTATCAAAATCAGGATATACCTTTTGAAAGACTAGTTGATAGTTTAAATATTCCTAGAGACATTAATATTAATCCAGTATTTCAAGTTATGTTTTCTTTTGAGAATACAACTGAAAAAGATTTTTTATCACTTGACGGTTTAGAGTTTGAACCTTTTTATTCTACTTATCCAATCGCAAAGTTTGATCTAAGTTTTAACGTTTTAGATACTCATGATGGCCTTTATATATCAATTGAGTATTTAGAAGACTTATTTGAAGATATTACAATTGTTTATATGGCTGAGCATTTTAATAATTTAATAACTAAAATTTTGCAAGAAACTAATCTACCAATAGAAAAATTATTATTTTTAACGGATAGTGAGTTAGAATTAATAAACAAATGGAATAATACTGATACACCTTATTTAGAAGATAGATGTTTTAGTCAGTTATTTGAAGAACAAGTAAAAAAAACACCAAATAATATTGCGGTAATTTTTAATGGTAAGGCATTAACTTATAAAGAATTAAATAATCAAGTTAATCGATTAACTAATAATTTAGCTAACAAAGATATTGCTCCTGAACAGATTATAGTCGTTTTACAAGAAAGAAATATAGAATATCTAATATCTATACTTGCTATACTTAGATTAGGAACAGCATTCTTATCTATAGATCCTAAAAATCCGATTCAAAGAATAAGCATGATTATAAATCAAAGTTTATCTCCTTATATATTATATCATGGTTCTATCAAAGATAAATTATGTTTAGATACTTTAAAATCTAGTTTACCTATCTTACCTAAATTTCTTTTATTTGAAGATTTAGTAGTAAAAGAATGTGATGTTAAACCACAGTTTACATTTACTTTAAATAGCCTTACTTATGTGATCTATACATCTGGATCTACAGGAACACCTAAAGGAGTGATGATTGATCACAAAGGTTTTATTAACCATATATATGCAATGATAAAAAACTTGGATATAACAGAAAAAGATGTCATGATTCAAAATGCTTCTCAAAATTTTGATATTTCTGTTTGGCAATTACTTACAGTGCTTTTAGTAGGAGGACAAGTGGTTATCGTCAGTGATGAAGATGCTATAGATCCAGTAAGATTAATTCAAAAAAGTAAAGATGCTACTATTTTACAAGTTGTTCCATCAATGCTAAGAATGATGGTAGATCATTTAATGGTACTACCTAATTATTTCTTAAAATTACGATTTATTCTTGCTACTGGAGAGATAATCTCAAAAGAACTTTCAGAAAAGTGGTTTAACTATAATTCTAATATTCCTTTAATTAATGCTTATGGTCCTGCGGAATGTTCAGATGATGTTACCCTGTACAAAATAGACTTGGCTGCTATAGATAGGTTGCATAATGTTCCTATAGGAAAACCAATAATGAATACAAAAATTTATATTCTTGATAAGATCATGAATTATTTACCTATAGGAATTTATGGAGAAATTTATGTTAGTGGTTACGGGGTAGGAATAGGATATTTAAATGAACCAGAAAAAACTTCAGAAGTTTTTATTGCTAATCCTTTTGTAATTGATGATACCAATAATCGATACTTGCGGCTTTATAAAACAGGGGATATAGGACGTTATTTACATAATGGCAATATAGAATATTTAGGAAGAATCGATGATCAAATCAAAATAAGAGGTTTTAGAATAGAGCTTGGTGAGATAGAAAATGCTTTAAATAAACACCTTGCTGTTGAACAAAGTATCGTACTGTTAAAAGGAGATGTATTAGTAGCATATATTGCACTAAAAGAAAATTCACAAGATGTAGTAGAATCTTTCACTGATAATTCAGGTAAAAAGTTTAATATTTTTATTATAGAACCAAACTTCAGTGAAAAATTAAAGTCCTATTTAAATACATCTTTGCCACACTATATGGTGCCTACATTTTTTATCTATTTAGATAGAATTCCATTAACAAAAAATGGAAAAGTAGATAAAAAATCTTTGCCAGCCATTAATTTGAGTTTAGTTACAGAAACTTATGTTGCACCAAGAAATAATGTAGAGATTGAATTATGTAAGATTTGGATGGAAGTACTAAAACTTGATAAAGTAGGTATTTATGATTCCTTTTTTAAGTTAGGAGGGCATTCTTTGTTGGCTATACAGATAATTTTTCGAATTAAGTATAAATACAATATTGATATTGCCTTGAAATCTATTTTTGAACATCCAAAACTAATTGATTTAGCTAATTTAGTAATAACAAACCAAACTAATATAATAGAGCAATCTATTCAACCTCAAAAAAAAGATGGTGTTATACCTTTATCTTTTGCACAACAGCGCCTTTGGTTTCTTGATCAGATGTTACCTGGTAGTGCAATTTATAATATCCCAATCGCTTTAAGTTTATCAGGGTTTTTAGATATTAATGCTTTTGAGCAATCTTTAAACCTTTTGTTGGAGAGACATGAATCTTTAAGAACAGTTTTTCCTAACATTGATGGAAAACCATATCAAGTAATTCTTCCTAATTTGTACTTTAATACTACTGATAATATTATAAACCTAACTAATCTAAAACAAACAGAACAACAAGCTAAGATAGCTAATTTAGTAGAAAGTGAAGCAAGTTATATTTTTAATTTAGCAGAAGGACCACTAATTAGAATAAAACTTATAATTCTTACCCCTAAGGAATATGTATTTTTATTAACCATGCATCATATTATTGGGGATGGTTGGTCAACAACTATTATCTTTAAAGAACTATCTATTTTATATAATTCCTGTTTATCAAAAAATCAGATAGTGTTGCCTAAATTACCTATTCAGTATGCTGATTTTAGTATTTGGCAAAGATCTTATATTAAAGAAAGTGTATTAAAAAAACAGTTAAATTATTGGAAACAACAATTGTCTGATATGCCAGAATTTTTAGAATTAGCAACAGATAAAATAAGACCGAGAGAGTTAACATATAAAGGATGTAATTATCATTATCACCTTTCTAATGAAATTAAAGATAAGCTTAAAATTTTAGCTGGACAACAGGAAGTATCGTTATTTATGATCATACTTACTGCTTTCAAAATATTGTTATACAAATATACAGAACAAAAAGATATTGTAGTAGGAACTCCTTCTATTGGTCGTCAATATCCAGAGATTGAAGGGGTAGTAGGATTTTTTATTAATACTCTGGCTTTGAGAACAACCTTTGATAATGATCAAAATTTTATAGACATTTTAAATAAAGTTAAGAAAAAAACCTTACAGGCATATCAAAATCAAGATGTTGCTTTTGAGCAAATAGTTGATTCTTTAAATGTTGATAGAGTAACTAATCGTAACCCTATTTTCCAAATATGGTTTACTTTTGAAGGAATAGAGGAAGGAAAGACTCTATTTTTGAACCAAGTCAAAGCTGACACCATCTATTCTCCTTACGCAGTAGCCAAATTCGATTTATCATTTGGAGCTTACGAAAGCCCAAACGGTATAGGAATAGCAATTAATTATTCCACTGACCTTTTTTATCATAGTACTATAAAAAATCTAGCAGAACATTTTAAAAAACTGATTTATGATATTCTAAAAAACCCTTATCAAGATATAAATCTATACTCTTTGTTAATACCAGAAAAAGCAAAAAAAATATTATTTAAATGGAATTCAACTGAAGTAGAATACTCTATAAGATGTATACATGAATTAATTGAGGAACAAGTAGAGAAAACACCAGATAATATAGCTGTAGTATATGGAGATACTACAGCTACTTACCAAGAATTAAATGAAAAAGCGAATAGATTGGCTAGTTACTTAAGAAGCCTAGGAGTAGTAACTGAGACTCCTGTGGCTATAGTCATGAATAGATCATTAGAAATGATAGTTGCAATTATTGCAATTCTAAAAGCCGGAGCTACTTATATACCTATCGATCCAGATTTTCCTAAAGAAAGGTTAAAATATATTGTTGAAGACACTAAGGTATTAATATTACTAACTCAAGCTACGTTAAAAGAAAGTATTGTTGGTTTATGTAAAATCGTTATTGAAGTAAATGCAAAGGATTTTCATAAATATTCTGAGCTTAATCACACTAACAGTGTCTCAATTAAGAATCTAGCTTATATAATTTATACTTCTGGATCGACAGGTATTCCTAAAGGAGTAATGATAACACACGAAAGTCTGAATAATTATATTCAATATAGCAAAAGCAAGTATGATATAGCTAATGGCAAGGTGATACTACATTCGTCAATTGCATTTGATATGAGTATTACTAGTATTTTTCTACCGTTAGTGCAAGGAGATACAATTGAGATTATTGCTGAAGGAAATGAGCTTGAGGATTTACAAAATAAGTTACAGAGTGAAGATACTCTAAATATGGTTAAGTTAACACCTACTCATTTAAAAGCTTTAAGAGAAAATGTAAATGGTAAGATACTAAGCAATAAAGCAAAATTGATTATAGGAGGTGAGAGTTTATCATGGGAAGATATTAAACCATGGCTCAATGATCATAGAAAAATATTTAATGAATATGGCCCTACTGAAACTACTGTAGGATGCTGTGTTTATGAAATTAACCATTTAGATAGTAGAGCATCTGTGTCAATAGGTAAACCTATTGACAATATGAAAATATATATTTTAGATAAGAAGTTAAATCCAGTGCCGATAGGAGTAAGAGGAGAAATATATATAAGTGGTATAGGATTAGCAAGAGGTTATTTAAATAGAGCAGATTTAACAGCTGAAAGATTTTTTGCTAACCCTTTTACTGTCGAAGGTGAAAGATTATACAAAACAGGAGATTTAGGAAGATATTTAATTAACGGTAATATTGAATATTTAGGTAGAAATGATGAGCAGGTAAAAATTAGGGGATATAGAATAGAGTTAGGAGAGATAGAAGCGGTATTAAATAAACATGGAGATATTAGTGCTGCTGTAGTGATAGAGAAAGAACAAGAAACAACAAAATCGTTAGTAGCTTACGTAGTAGCTGGAAATTTTATTCCTTCTGATGTAGAAATAAAAAATTATCTTATTGATAAGTTACCTGAATACATGATACCTAAGCATTTTGTATATTTAAATAGAATACCGTTAACAAGTAATGGAAAGCTAGACCGTAGAGCGTTACCTGAACCAGAAGTACAAAGTCAGGACAGCTATATAGCTCCAAGAACTGAGTTAGAAAAACAATTATGTGATATTTGGGCTCAAGTGCTTAAACTAGAAAAAATTAGTATCACTGATAACTTCTTCAGAATTGGTGGTGATTCAATTATTAGTATTCAAGTAATGTCAAAAGCTCGCCAAAAAGGTATCTATTTCTCTGTAAAAGATATTTTTAGTTATCCTAGTGTGATCGAACTTACAGTTAATGTCAAAACAGAAGAAAAAAAACCTAAAATTGATCAAACGCTTATTAAAGGTAAGATTATGTTGACTCCTATCCAACATTGGTTCTTCGCCAAAAACTTGCCGAATAACAATTATTTTAATCAATCAATATTACTACAACCAAAGAAAAAGTTGCAACTTTACATTATTAAACAATCATTTATGTTATTAAGGCATCACCATGATATTTTAAGGTGTTGTTATAATAACCATCATAATCAATGGCAACAAATATGTCTTCAGGAAGAAATCGATACTGTTGAATATATTGATCTATCGGTACAAGAAGATGAAACTGATATTACTACAAAAATAGAAAACTATAGTAATAAAATTCAAGCAAGCTTAGATATTAACAAGGGAATAATAATGAAGGTTTTGTTATTTGATTTAGTTAAATCACAACGTTTGTTAATAGTAGTACATCACTTGGTAATAGATAGTGTTTCATGGAGAATCTTACTCGAGGATCTAGAGAGTTTTTATAGTCAATTAGAGAAAAGGTCAGAAGTACAATTTCCTAATAAAACTTATTCCTATAAACAATGGTCTCAAATTTTAGCAGACTATGCTTATTCAGCCACTTTAAAAAAAGAAATACCTTATTGGCAAGAGTTAGAAAAAAACATTCAACCTATTGAAACAGATTTTAATTTAGGAGCTTATTTAGAGATAAATAGCCACAATGTTGAAATATCTTTAAATAAAGATAAAACTCTCGCTTTATTGCAAAAAGTACATAAGGCTTATAGAACAGAGATTAGTGATATTTTATTAACAGCTTTGGTATTAGGATTTGGAGATTTGACAGGAAATTATACTCTAAATATTGCCTTTGAAGGACATGGTAGAGAAGAGATAATAGAAGGGATTGATTTATCAAGAACTATAGGATGGTTTACTACTATTTTTCCCGTCGTACTAGTAGTAGATAATCCTAACGATTTAGAAAGAGCAATTAAAATAATAAAAGAAAATATAAGAACTATACCGAATAAAGGAATAGGATATGGTATTATCAAACACTTGAGACCTAAAGTGTTAACTAAAAATAAATCTCCTCAAATTATTTTTAATTATCTTGGCAGGTGGGATAATGTGACATCTCTAAATAATTTATTTAGCTTTGCCCCAGAGTCAAGTGGTCGAAATGTTGCACAAGAAAACATACTGGATTACGTGATTTCAATTAATGCTGAAGTAAAAAATGACATAATGCATTTTTTTTGGACTGCTAGTAGCAATCATTATTATCCAGAGACAATTAATAAAATTGTACATTATTTTATTCAAAGGCTAAATCAATTAATAGAGCATTGTTGTCAAGATGATGTTTATGGTTATACTCCATCTGATTTTGATTTAGTTACTTTAAAACAAGATCAGTTGGAGAAAATTTTATTAGAAATAAAGAAGAAATAATAATGATTAATAAATTTAATATTCAGGATCTTTATCCACTTTCACCGATACAATCTGGTTTTTTATTTCAGCATTTATATGCACCGCAATCAGATGCTTATTTTGTTCAAAGTATATTTTTAATTGATGGAGTAATAGAAACATCTAATTTTAAAATAGCATGGCAAAAAATAATTGATACTTATTCTATTCTAAGAACTGGATTTGTTTGGCAAAATTTAGAAATGCCTTTTCAATATGTTTTGAAAACAATTAAATCAGAATTTAATTTACTAGATTGGCAAGATTTTAGTGATATTGAGCAAGAAGAAAGATTAAAAGATTTTATTGAGCAAGACCGTAAGAAAGGTTTTGATTTAAATAATGTTCCACTTATTAGAATTCATCTTATTCAAAAAAACAGTAATAGTTATTATTTAGTATGGAGTAATCATCATATTTTACTCGATGGGTGGTCATCTTCTACTATTTTTCATAATTTTCTTAAGTTATATAGAGCATTAAACATTAATCAAGAATTTCTAATAAAAGAAGATAAGCCTTATAGAGATTATATAGCTTGGCTACAAAAGCAGGATTTAACTAGAGCAGAACAGTTTTGGAAACAGTATTTATCTTCTTTAGAAGAACCTACTTATCTTAGTTTTCAACATCTAATTAAAGAAAAACAAAATCAAGATTATAGTATATATTCAGAAGTTTTATCATTAGATGAAACAAAAAGAATTAAAAATTTTGCTCAAAAGCATGGTTTAACTTTAAACACTATTTTACAAGGAGCAGTAGCAATTGTAGTACAACATTATTTACAACAAAAGGAAATTGTCCTAGGTCTTACAGTTTCTGGAAGAAATATAAACCTCACAGGTATTGAAGATATGGTAGGTTTATTTATCAACACGTTACCTTTAAGAGTACAATTTGAAGAGAATAATATCATTTCTTTTCTAAAAAAGCTTCAAAATGACACACAAAAAATTAATGATTATACTTATACACAACTAGCAGATATCCAAAAGTGGATAAAATTTAATCAAAGCTTATTTAATGTTATTTTTATTTTTGAAAATTATCTTATTAATAGTGAAAAAATAACTAACTTAAATATAAAAGATATTCAAAGCATAGAAAGAACTGAATATCCGTTAACAATAGTGATGAGTAAAGAAAAAGAGTTGCATATTGTATTAACCTATCAAACATCTCACTTTAATCAGGAAATTATTATAAGGTTATCAGATCATATTAAACTGGTTTTATTTCAAATAGTTACAGAACAAAATATTATATTACTTACACAAGAAGAAGAAAGAAAAATTTTATCATTTAATACTAAAGTGTTATATCCTCAATGTTTTATTTATCAATTATTTGAGAGAGTAGTCAAAAATTCTCTAAAAGAAACAGCAGTAAGATGTGGAGATAAAGAATTAACATACGATCAATTAAATAAAATAAGTAACAAGATAGGATGGTACTTAGTAAACAAAGGTGTAAAATCGGAAGAGAGTGTTGCTATTATTATGGAGAGGTCGGTAGAAATGATAGCTGCAATAATTGGAGTATTAAAAGCAGGAGGATGTTATGTACCGATTGAACCAAACTGTCCTGGAGATAGACTAAAATTTATTCTTGAAGATGCTCAAGTAGGGATAGTATTAACTCAAAATAGCCTGATTGATAAATTTATCAGTTATAATGGAGAAATAATTACTAGTGATAGCTATTTGTTTTATGAAGAGAAAGATCATAATTTATCAACAATTATGTATGCTGATAATCTAGCATACATAATATATACATCAGGATCTACAGGAACTCCAAAAGGAGTAATGGGCACACATGAGAATTTAGTTCAGTCATTAATATCAAGAACTAATTATTATAAAGAAGATAAGATAAGAAGTTTACTTGTAGTACCAGTATCATTTGACAGTTCTATTACAGCAATATTTTGGCCTTTAATCACGGGCGGAAGTGTTACTATTGTTCCGCAAATTGAATATCTAGATCTTGAGCAGTTGTTATATATTATTAAAAATAATAGTATATCACATTTTCCTTGTCCACCTGCATTATACTTATCTTTACTAGAAACAGGCAGTAGTAAACTTAAAAACTTACAGGTTGTAGTTGTAGCAGGTGAAAGATGTCCTGAGAGAATATTAGAGCTTCATTTTGAACTATTGAGTAATACATTATTATCGAATGAATATGGTCCTACTGAAGTATCAGTATGGAGTAGTGCTAGTAGTATTTATGATAATGAAAGAAAATATAAGGTTGACAAAATCACAATAGGAAAGCAAAGAACAAATGTAGAATTATTTATCTTGGATGAAAAGATAAGAATATTACCGATAGGGGTAAAAGGAGAGATATATATAGGTGGGAAAGGACTTGCGAGAGGGTATATTAATAGAGCGGACTTGACAGCTGAGAGATTTATAGCCAATCCATTCGGTAATGGTGAGCGTTTATATAAAACAGGAGATATAGGAAGGTATTTATACGATGGTAATATTGAGTATTTAGGAAGAAGTGATGAACAAGTAAAAATTAGAGGTTATAGAATTGAATTAGGCGAAATTGAAGAAGTACTAAATAAACACGTTTATATTAATACAGCTATAGTAATAACAAGCAAAACAAATTATGAGGAGTTAAATTTAGTAGCTTATGTAGTATTAAAAGAAATTGCAGGAAAATATTCTCAAGTTTTACTAGATAGTTTAGGAAAAGAATTTCACGTTTTGGTTATAAAAGAAAAAATAACTAAAAAATTAAAAAGTACTTTAGCTTTAATGTTACCAGAGTATATGATACCTAGATATTTTATATATTTAGATAGAATACCATTAACAAATAACGGAAAGATAGATAAAAAAGCTTTACCCGAAGCTAAGCCTAAGAAAAAAAATAAAAATTACATAGCACCAAGAAACCAATTAGAAAAAG
Source organism: Candidatus Megaera polyxenophila (assembly GCA_037101405.1). Taxonomy (NCBI): domain Bacteria; kingdom Pseudomonadati; phylum Pseudomonadota; class Alphaproteobacteria; order Rickettsiales; family Rickettsiaceae; genus Candidatus Megaera; species Candidatus Megaera polyxenophila. Next base: position 367,756 of record AP017964.1, read on the forward strand.
AATTATGCAAAATATGGGAAGAAATACTTCATGTTGAAAAAGTTGGTATTAATGATAATTTTTTTACCCTTGGAGGACATTCTATTGTAGCAACAAAGTTAGTAATTAGGATTCATAAACAGTTTAATATCGATGTATCACTAGGGAGTTTTTTTGAAAGTCCTACCATTGATAGTTTGATTAAAGTAATAAAAAAAGATCATAAAAATTATATTCATCCTCCTTATCCAATAATATCTTTGCTAAAAGATGCTGATATAAAACTGCATATATCTAAAAAAATTTTAAAAGATAAAGAACTCTACACTCACCCAAAATCAATTTTATTAACAGGTGCTACTGGGTTTTTAGGAGTACATTTATTACAAGATCTTATTACTAATACCGATGCTAAAATTTACTGTTTAATAAGAGCCGATGATATTAGTACAGCTAAAAATAAGCTTATCACAAAAATGAAAAGATATTGCTTAAATGAAAATTTTAGTCGTATTAAAATAATACTAGGTGATCTATCATGTAAACAATTATCTCTAACCAAGCAACAGTATATTATACTTTGCAAAGAGATAGATGTAATTTACCATTGTGGTGCCTTAGTACACCATATGTATGACTATCAAAAGTTAAAACCTATTAATGTCGAGGGAACTGTAGAATTAATTAAGCTGGCATCCTCTGGTAAACTAAAAGCTCTTCATTATATTTCTACTTCAATAATAAGAATAAATACAATCCAAAAATTTGAAGATTATGAAAAAAACTTATTATATGAGAATATTAACGGAGGATATGAGCAATCAAAGTTTATAGCTGAAAAATTAATCATTGCAGCTGCAAAACAGGGAATTTCTGCTACTATATTCAGACCAAGTCATATCCTGGGTAGTTACAAGACAGGCATTTTTCCAGTAGAAAGGTATCATATGTTTATGCTGTTAAAAGGTTGTATAGAATTGGGTTATGCACCAAATTGGAATAATAAATATTACGATATGTTATCTATCGATAACGTAACGAATTACATTATAGAAAACTCTTTAAAACATGACTCTTTTGGAAAATCTTTTCCTATTATTAGTCCAAAATTATTAAAATGGAATGATTTAATCTTATGGTTAAATAACCAAGGACATCATATATCTATGATATCCAGCAATCTATGGAAAGAGAAATTAAAAAATATTGATGAAAATAATGCATTATTTCCTATACTATCACTTTACCTAGGAAATAGTGATAACGAAACCCAAGAAGATATAAATGATATTATCGAGAATAATTTTGGTATAGATAATCAACTTATGGAGAAAACTTTTTCTTATTTAAATAGTATTAAGTTTATTTGATCTATAACCTTCTAGGAAATCTTGTAATTCACCCACAAGTCATTTTTATAGTCATATTAAATCCCAGTATAAGGTCAGTAGCTTAGAGCCTGTCTTGAAAGTTCTGAAAGCATAAGGTAGAATGCTTAAACTTAACAACCTTTTCACAAGGATATTGCTGGTACGTAAGCGTTCGGGGAAGGCGGACTAGTAAAGAAGGGAATAAGGAGTAAAATTTCTCGAGTAAAAAAATCAGGAGATTTTATGGCAAGAAGGAAGCGAATATACATATCACGCGAGCAAAAGGAAAAAATTATAAAGGAACTAATAAAAACCAATTGCAATATAAAATTATTGGCAGAAAAATATCAAGTAACGGCAAGGACACTTAGTAGATGGAGAAGCGATTACTACAAAGCAGAAGAAGGAAAGCAACCAAAACCGGAGGGACATTTTGTAGAAGTTCAGGTAGGAAGCGATATAAAAAAGAGTCATCTTAAGAAAGTAGAATTATTCTTAGATAACCATAGATGCAGTATAGAGGGAAGATTAAGTAGCGAGCAACTGATAAAGCTCCTGGAAATACTGGAGGAAGCTTCATGTTAAATCCGGATAACAGTTGTAGAATATACTTGTGTACAGGCCACACGGATATGAGAAAAGGCGTACATAGTTTATCTATACTTGCACAAGCAATAATATCTGATAATTTCAAGGTAGGAGCGTTATTTGTATTTCGAGGCAAGAGCGCAGATAAAATAAAAATACTATGGTGGGACGGACAAGGATTTTGCTTATATTACAAGCAGCTAGATAGCGACAAATTCACGTGGTCAAAGTTAGAAACGGCAATATTGAAATAGATAATAATGCCGCAGAACGAGCACTCAGAGCTGTTGCTATCGGCAGGAAAAACTGGCTTTTTGCTGGTTCTGATAAAGGCGGTAATACTGCAGCCATGAGTTATTGTCAAATGTTGTGTATGAAAAAAATTAGGCAACATATTTTTTCTCATTTAAGTTATCGTTACTAATTTCACTTACATGAATTCCATCTATAAATTTTTCCATATTAATAACTTGGGCAATGCGGTTTTTACCTCGTAAAGGTTTCCACCTTTTTTCTGCTTCAAGGAATAATTTATAGGTAGCAGCAATAATAGTATTTCTCGAAAAACAATTCCTAGATTTTCTAGTTCTATGCTTAACCGTAGCAAAGGTAGATTCAATAGGATTAGTTGTCCGCAAATGTATCCAGTGCTCCCCTGGAAAATCGTAAAAAGCTAATAACTCTTTTTCATTTTTCAATAAGCATTCTGTAGCCTTAGGATATTTAGCAGAATAAGCCAAGATAAATTTTTTCCAACTGGATTCAGCTTCTTCTCTAGAACTAGCCATATAAATATTATGTATCATTTGCTTGGCTTTAGCTTGCTGAGATTTTGGTAACTTATTCAAAATATTAGAAGTCTTATGTACCCAACAGCGCTGATGTACCGTAGTAGGATATTCTTCTGTCAGAGCTCCCCAAAAACCAAGTGCTCCATCTCCAACAGCTAAGGCAGGAGAGTGTATCAGACCTCTGCTTTTTATGTCGAGTAATAATCCTTGCCAGCTTTCCTTGCTTTCTCTAAAACCATCATCTATAGCGACCAATTCCTTTTTTCCGTATTCATCAACACCAATTATTACCAAAATACAGTTCTTCTCCGATTCCATTCTTGCCTGTAAATAAATACCATCAACCCAGAAGTAGACATATTTCTTCTTTGTTAAATCTCGTCTTTGCCATAACAAATATTGATCATACCACTCAGATTTTAGCCTGGATATTACATTAGGTGATAAGTTCTTTGGCTTGCTACCCAATATAGGTTCAAAGCTATCAGCAAAATCTGTAGTAGATATTCCCTTTAAATAAAGTAGCGGTAATAGAACATCTATAGTAACCGTACGCCTCATGTATTGCGGAATCAGATTAGAAGAGAATTTTATATCCTCTTTACCTCTATCTCTTACCCGTGGTACTTTTACTGCTACCTCTCCTATACCGGTTTGTATGTTGCGCTCAGGTAAGTAGCCATTGCGGACGACTTGTTTACTCCCATTAGTAAGTAACTTATCTTGGTAGGATGATATAAAATTTTGTACCTCTTCCTCTATAGCTAGTTGCAACATTTTTTGAGCTGACTCCCTTAAAAACTCACTTAATACATCTGTTACTAAATTTTGTGTTGGATTTTTATAATCAATTATATTACTCTTTCTCATGGTGTATTCCTTATTTTATTGTTAATAGGATTTGCAAATTACAATAATAATATTAATTTGCGAATACGCCACCTAATCTTCTATCTCACCTCCATACACAACTTTCCATCATAACTCTGCAGCCATCTTCTATACCTTAATTGAAACAGCAAAACTTAATAATATAAATCCTGTTAAATATTTACATAAAGTTTTTGAAGTTATTCAGGATTATAAGGCTAATCACATCGAAGACCTTCTCCCCTGGAATATTAAATTAGAATAAATTAAATAACAAGGGCTGGTTTGCCGAACGCTTACTAATAAACTATTAATTACATTTGTAAATTGCATTAATTATGCTTTTTGCTGCTTAGCAAAAAATGGCATTATTCTTGTTTTATCATAGAATCTCCGAGAAAAGATTCTGATTCTTAAGCTTAGATTGAATTCTTTGAATATGTACAGAGTCATATGGGAAGGATTTTGTCACTATTTCAAGAGCCTGAGTTAAACAATCAAGAGATTGTACTTTAAAACTATCTGATTTCTTTATATTGTTACTATTCCTTTCCTGTTCATATTTTTTAAAAAACAAACTGCTTAAATTCTCTAGTGAAATGTAAGCTTCTGGGTGCTTTTTTTGCTTATATATATTTAAAGCTTGGTTAAATAAACTTTTAGCTAGCTCTAAATCCCCCTTTAGCATACTAACTTCTCCTAAGCTGTTTATAATTCCAGCGGTTTGGGTATGATTCTCACCATAATTCTGTTTATAAATGGTAAGAGCTTGGCTCAATAATTTTTGTGCTTTGTCATAATCTTTTGAATGCTTATAAGTATTTCCTAAGTGAAACATTACCCAAGCAGCTGTTACATGATCTGGCCTAAAGTAATTGTAGTAAATGGTCAAACTCTCATTAAACAGATCTCTGGCTTTCAAAGCATCTCCTAAAGCACTATAAATGCAACCTAGATGAGTTAAAACCCAAGCTGTTTCAATACAATTTTTTCCATTATGCTTAAGATAAAGCTTAAGTGATTGTTCTAAGAGTTATGATGGAAAGTTGTGTATGGAGGTGAGATAGAAGATTAGGTGGCGTATTCGCAAATTAATATTATTATTGTAATTTGCAAATCCTATTAACAATAAAATAAGGAATACACCATGAGAAAGAGTAATATAATTGATTATAAAAATCCAACACAAAATTTAGTAACAGATGTATTAAGTGAGTTTTTAAGGGAGTCAGCTCAAAAAATGTTGCAACTAGCTATAGAGGAAGAGGTACAAAATTTTATATCATCCTACCAAGATAAGTTACTTACTAATGGGAGTAAACAAGTCGTCCGCAATGGCTACTTACCTGAGCGCAACATACAAACCGGTATAGGAGAGGTAGCAGTAAAAGTACCACGGGTAAGAGATAGAGGTAAAGAGGATATAAAATTCTCTTCTAATCTGATTCCGCAATACATGAGGCGTACGGTTACTATAGATGTTCTATTACCGCTACTTTATTTAAAGGGAATATCTACTACAGATTTTGCTGATAGCTTTGAACCTATATTGGGTAGCAAGCCAAAGAACTTATCACCTAATGTAATATCCAGGCTAAAATCTGAGTGGTATGATCAATATTTGTTATGGCAAAGACGAGATTTAACAAAGAAGAAATATGTCTACTTCTGGGTTGATGGTATTTATTTACAGGCAAGAATGGAATCGGAGAAGAACTGTATTTTGGTAATAATTGGTGTTGATGAATACGGAAAAAAGGAATTGGTCGCTATAGATGATGGTTTTAGAGAAAGCAAGGAAAGCTGGCAAGGATTATTACTCGACATAAAAAGCAGAGGTCTGATACACTCTCCTGCCTTAGCTGTTGGAGATGGAGCACTTGGTTTTTGGGGAGCTCTGACAGAAGAATATCCTACTACGGTACATCAGCGCTGTTGGGTACATAAGACTTCTAATATTTTGAATAAGTTACCAAAATCTCAGCAAGCTAAAGCCAAGCAAATGATACATAATATTTATATGGCTAGTTCTAGAGAAGAAGCTGAATCCAGTTGGAAAAAATTTATCTTGGCTTATTCTGCTAAATATCCTAAGGCTACAGAATGCTTATTGAAAAATGAAAAAGAGTTATTAGCTTTTTACGATTTTCCAGGGGAGCACTGGATACATTTGCGGACAACTAATCCTATTGAATCTACCTTTGCTACGGTTAAGCATAGAACTAGAAAATCTAGGAATTGTTTTTCGAGAAATACTATTATTGCTGCTACCTATAAATTATTCCTTGAAGCAGAAAAAAGGTGGAAACCTTTACGAGGTAAAAACCGCATTGCCCAAGTTATTAATATGGAAAAATTTATAGATGGAATTCATGTAAGTGAAATTAGTAACGATAACTTAAATGAGAAAAAATATGTTGCCTAATTTTTTTCATACACAACATTTGACAATAACTCTTGTTCTAATAGCACTCGAGCTTTATCATAATTACCTATGCTCCCATAAAGATTTCCTAAACGCGCTTGAACCCAAGCTGTTTGAGTATGATCAGAACCATAATATTCGTTATAAATAACTAAAGCTTGCTCTAGTAATTCTTGGGCTCGCTTAAAATTACCTACATTTTTATCATTACTTCCTAAATAAGCTTGAACACGTGCAGTTTCAATATGCTTATTACTATAATTATTCTGATAAATTCTAAATCCATTTTCTAAAAATTCTTTTGCCTTAGCATAATCTCCTATATTCCTGTAAATATTTCCTAGATATATAAAGACCCAAGCAGTTCTGTTATGTTTCTTACCATAATGTTTCTCATATACAAGTAGAGCTTTCTCTAAGAGCCCCTTAGCTTTATGATAATCCCCCATATTTCTATAAACATTACCTAAACGAGTAGTAACCCATGAAGTTTGTAAATGATCTGGTCCATAGTAGTCTTTATATACAGAGAGCACTTCCTCCAGTAGGGTTCTTGCTTTTGCATAATTACCAATATAGAAATAATAAATCCCTAACCTAATCTTGAGGTGAGAAGCTGTAAGTTTATCTACTAGGAGATTATGCCCTAAGAAAGCCTCAACATGTGACACTAGTATAGACACATTATCGATGTGTTTCTTTAATCCTTTATCCATCGAATCTGCCAGAACATCGGCTATAGATTGAATTTGCTTAGCGCCTTTCTCTAGCTCAAGTAATTTAATAAGATACTCTAGTGTTATAGTTTGAGTACTACGATGAATAGATAAAGCAGGATCTACTTGATTTAATGATTTTTCAGTTATTAAAGAGCATTTGTTGTGCGCCAGGTATACTAGTCCACCCCTGCGCCAGATGAGAAGTCCACTATATACTAACTTTTTTGTATCATATTGTCATCCTCCATTTTAAATTTTGGCGTAAAGTTTTTTCGGTAAGAATCACCCTCTAATACTACTCTATACGAATTATTAACTATTCTATCCAAAGCAGCGTTAGCCATAACAGGATCAAAAAATATTTCCGCCCATGTTTCAATTTTCCTATTTGTGGTAATGATCAGACTAGCATTTATATGCACGGCCGCTATTAAATCATATAAATCAGATGATTGTTCCGCTGATAAGGTTTTTAGGCCAAAATCATCTAAGATCAATAAATCAACTTTTGTATAACGCTTAAAAATAGCGTCATAAGTAAAATCAGCTCTAGAACGGTAAAATTCGTTAAGCAACTCGTTGCTCCTTATAAACTTTACCTTTTTATTACGTTGGCAAGCCAACATTCCAAGAGCTTGAGATAAGTGCGTTTTACCGGTACCTACCGGTCCCATAATAATTACGTGATTCTTTTCCTTAATAAATTTTGCTGTCATTAAATCATTAATTGCATGTCTAATTTTCAGTGAATAACGTTTTAAATCAAAGCCTTCAAATGTTTTTGTTTCTTCAAATTTTGCTTGGGTAACTCTTCTCTGTAGAGAGCTTTGGTTTCTATTATCCAACTCGTCCTGGAATAACATTAAAAGTAATTCTTCGTATGACATTGTTGCATCCCTTGCTTGTCTTAATCTACTCTCCAAGCTATCGGATATACCTAATAACCTTAGTTGCTGTACTAAATTATCAAGTTGCAAGTTATGCATAATTGACCTCCATATCAGAACTATATTCTTTAGGATCTCTAATATAAGCATTAGCCGTAATATTCTTTACTTTACCGCCTTCAATATTAGGAATAGAGTACTGATCCAGTTTATTTTTTAAAATATTGGATATAGCCTCATAAGTATAATTATCATAAGACACAGCTCGCAAACATGCAGCTTCTAGTCTGTCATTACCGTATGTCTGGGATAATCTTAAAATACCTTGAACTTTACGTACAGATATTCTACCGCCTGATGCAAGAATTCTACTTATTACCTGGTGTGTAGAATTACCTATATCTTTAGCACAACTTAAACATTTCTCTGGGTTATTCTCTAAATAATATAAAGCAGATTTTGGGTAATCTTTTTCGTCGGTAATCCATTGACCTTTATTATAATTCCTCGGATGGGTTTTTATGATTTGATGTTTATAGTAAGCCGTAACAGCCTTTATCCCCACTCGAACACTAACTTCTTCTCCTATATATTTTGTCGGTACCGAATAAAAATTACCTTTGACTACAAAATGGTGATCTTTTTGTACCCTGCATCTAGTCCAAATCGGCATATCAAAAATACCTGAAGGTATAGGAAGTAAACATTCCTTTTCTTCCAATAAAAATGTATCAATTGGCTTCGATCCTGTTGTAGTACATACTCTATGTGATATTTCATTTTTACACCACTTGATAGCTTCAATATTCGCCTCTATAATATTGCTATATGATTTACCGGCTATAAGTTGCTCTCTAACTATCCTAATAGAGCGTTCCACTTTGCCTTTATGCTCCGGCTTAAAAACTTTAGTCGGGTCTATTGTAAAACCATAAAACCTTGATAATTCTGAATAAGTCTCATTTAAAGTAGGGTCATAAATATCAGGTTTAATGACCCCGGCTTTTAAATTATCCAATATTACCCTACTCGGTACACCACCAAAAAAGTTGAAAGCATTTACATGGAGCTGAGCCCAACTAACCTGGTCCTGTGAAAAAGCAAACTCTACGTAACGATAACGACTATGGGATAAGGTGGCCCAATTTGTCTAGACTAAAAATCAGAAATTATGAGATATAATTTGCGTTATAATTTTAGCCAATAATTTTTGGAGTTATTGTCAAATGTTGTGTATGAAAAAAATTAGGCAACATATTTTTTCTCATTTAAGTTATCGTTACTAATTTCACTTACATGAATTCCATCTATAAATTTTTCCATATTAATAACTTGGGCAATGCGGTTTTTACCTCGTAAAGGTTTCCACCTTTTTTCTGCTTCAAGGAATAATTTATAGGTAGCAGCAATAATAGTATTTCTCGAAAAACAATTCCTAGATTTTCTAGTTCTATGCTTAACCGTAGCAAAGGTAGATTCAATAGGATTAGTTGTCCGCAAATGTATCCAGTGCTCCCCTGGAAAATCGTAAAAAGCTAATAACTCTTTTTCATTTTTCAATAAGCATTCTGTAGCCTTAGGATATTTAGCAGAATAAGCCAAGATAAATTTTTTCCAACTGGATTCAGCTTCTTCTCTAGAACTAGCCATATAAATATTATGTATCATTTGCTTGGCTTTAGCTTGCTGAGATTTTGGTAACTTATTCAAAATATTAGAAGTCTTATGTACCCAACAGCGCTGATGTACCGTAGTAGGATATTCTTCTGTCAGAGCTCCCCAAAAACCAAGTGCTCCATCTCCAACAGCTAAGGCAGGAGAGTGTATCAGACCTCTGCTTTTTATGTCGAGTAATAATCCTTGCCAGCTTTCCTTGCTTTCTCTAAAACCATCATCTATAGCGACCAATTCCTTTTTTCCGTATTCATCAACACCAATTATTACCAAAATACAGTTCTTCTCCGATTCCATTCTTGCCTGTAAATAAATACCATCAACCCAGAAGTAGACATATTTCTTCTTTGTTAAATCTCGTCTTTGCCATAACAAATATTGATCATACCACTCAGATTTTAGCCTGGATATTACATTAGGTGATAAGTTCTTTGGCTTGCTACCCAATATAGGTTCAAAGCTATCAGCAAAATCTGTAGTAGATATTCCCTTTAAATAAAGTAGCGGTAATAGAACATCTATAGTAACCGTACGCCTCATGTATTGCGGAATCAGATTAGAAGAGAATTTTATATCCTCTTTACCTCTATCTCTTACCCGTGGTACTTTTACTGCTACCTCTCCTATACCGGTTTGTATGTTGCGCTCAGGTAAGTAGCCATTGCGGACGACTTGTTTACTCCCATTAGTAAGTAACTTATCTTGGTAGGATGATATAAAATTTTGTACCTCTTCCTCTATAGCTAGTTGCAACATTTTTTGAGCTGACTCCCTTAAAAACTCACTTAATACATCTGTTACTAAATTTTGTGTTGGATTTTTATAATCAATTATATTACTCTTTCTCATGGTGTATTCCTTATTTTATTGTTAATAGGATTTGCAAATTACAATAATAATATTAATTTGCGAATACGCCACCTAATCTTCTATCTCACCTCCATACACAACTTTCCATCATAACTCTAATTTTTGTTAAATACACCTGTTCTGGAGTTAAATATTCCAAGGATTGGTGCATCCTTTTACTATTATAAAAAGTTATGTAATCTGTTATAGCATTTTTTACCTCCTTGACAGTATTTAAAATTATCAAATATATTTTTTCTTGTTTTAATGAACGCCAAAATCTTTCAATAAATACATTATCTAAAGCCCTACCTTTACCGTCCATGCTAATCTTGATTTCACGTTTAACAAGTTCGTGGATGAAATTTTTTGACGTAAATTGAGAACCTTGATCGGTATTAAAAACCTCAGGTTGACCGTGCTTTTCTAGGGCTTCTTCTAGTGCGTCGATGCAAAAATCACTTTCTAAGCTAATTGAAACCTTCCAGCTCAGAATATAACGGCTAAACCAATCAATAATGGCTACTAGATATACAAATCCTTGTGCCATTCTAATATAAGTTATATCGGTGCTCCATACCTGATTTGTCTTAGTAATTTCAACGCCTTTTAAAAGATAAGGATATACCTTATGAGCTTGGTTGCGCTTGCTTAAATTCATTTTAGGATAAATGGCTTCTATTGCCATTATTCCGTAATAACGACTTACCGCTTTGCGACCGATAACAATTCCAAACGGTACAAGATGCCTGGACATTCTTCTGGCCCCGAAATACGGATGCTCTGTGTAGATTTCATCAATTACTTTCATTATTTCTAAGTCTCTTGTAGTTATTCCTTTTGCCTTGTAATAATAAGTAGATTTATTAATTAAAAGTAGATCGCATTGCCTAGCAATGCTTAGATTTCTACAATTATTATCAATCATACTTTTCCTAGTTTCCAAGTCCAAACAATGTAGATTTTTTTTTCAGCCAGTCACGCTCAACGCTTAACTGTCCTATTTGTTCATATAATTGTTTTATCAAATCTTGATTGTCTGGATCTTTTGTTGCCGGCTTAACTTGAAAACCACTAACTAAATTTTCTATACCTCTTTTTTTCCATGCTTGTATTTGAGTTGCATGAACCCCGTACTTACTGCTTATTTGTGCTATTGTCATTTCAGCTTTTATTGCTTCTATAACAATTTTTGTTTTTTCCGTCGCACTATATTGCTTCGCTTTTTTAGACATATAATTTCCATTCCCTTGTTGTGAAATTATATCTCATTTTGCATTTTTAGCAGTCCAGTTTTTGGGTACCATTATAGAATTAGCAAAAGCTCTGGGGAAGGCTACAATAGAGAGGGACTGGGCGTTGGGAAAGCTAAACGGCTTGGATATAGCAAATAAACGAGATCTTGTCGATTCCAAGCTGAAAGAATTATCAATGGCAAGACAATGCGAATTATTGAAGATAAATAGATCTATGCTTTATTATCAGCCCCAAATAATGAGCTTATACAACAAAAAGATTATGGATAGAATAGATGAAATATATACAGATAATCCAGAGTATGGTTATCGTTTTATTTATAAATCTTTATTAGAGGAAGGATTAAATATTGGTAGAGATCGTACTCTCAAATACATGGGTATTATGGGTATAGAGGCTATTTATCCAAAGAAAAAGAAATCTATCTCTATGCAGAATAAAGATCATAAGATATATCCATATCTCCTTGAGCCTTATTGGCAAATATATAACGGTAGTCGGTCTGTATACGTACCAAGATCAAATGAAGTATGGAGCGGGGATATAACATACATTAGAACCCCGATAGGCTTTATGTATATGGCAGCAATTATAGATTGGCACAGTAAAGCTATATTGAGTTATAAACTGTCAAATTCAATGGATGCAAGCCTTGTAACGAGTATTTTAGAAGACGCTCTTAGTAAGTACCCACCTCCGCTGATATTCAATAGTGATCAAGGTAGTCAGTATACCGGCTCAGAACATATAAAAATACTCGAGAAATACGGTATACAAATCTCTATGAACGGTAAAGGCAGAAGCATCGATAACATTGTTATGGAGAGATTTTTTAAGACTCTAAAATATAATTGTATATTTATAAATGAATTTAACAATATCTCAGAACTTAGGGAGGGGATTAACATATATGTAGATAAATATAATAATAGAAGATTTCATTCTAGTATTGGTTATAAAAAACCTATGGATGTTTATCTCAATGCATTACAAAATGCAGCATGATAATAGGAAACAAAATCTACAAAAATTTGTCTTGATTTTTCAGTCCACTATACTCCTCCGCCTCCCTGGCCTCTTTAGCTTGTTCTTCATCCCTTTGTATCCATTTATCTATTTGAACACCCATTGCTTTTCCAATTCCGCCATGTTTTTTAGCGCCACCTTCCCATTTTTTTACAATTTTCTTCATAATTTACTCTATGCTAAATTTAATTGTTAATGATTAGCGTAACATAATACCCCTACCCTAGCAACACCTACTAGTCATATTTTTTATTACACATAACTTTTAGTTGTTTAATAGCTCTTGGAGTAGAATCTAGTATTTCTACTGTTACTTCTTCAGTAAGAGCTATTACTTCACCCTTCTCTGGAACAGTTCCAATTGTAGCAAGCACGAGGCCTCCGATCGTATCGAATTCACCTTCTTCTTTCCTTAAAGTAACATCAAGTATTTTTTCTAATTCTTCTATTTCCATTCTAGCATTAACAATCATCAGCCCGGGTTTAATGATTTCTATATTTTCGGCCTCTAGGCCTTCATCATGTTCATCATTAATTCTACCTATTATTGCTTCGATAACGTCTTCAATTGTTACAATACCGTCCGTTCCTCCATACTCATCAACTACCACTGCAATATGCGTGCGGTGTATCTGCATCTGTTTTAAAAGGTCAATTAGAGTCATCGAATGAGGTGATACTATATGTTTCCTCATTAATTTTTTTAGATTATATTTCTTTGATTTAGCAATAACCTCAAATAAGTCTTTAATATGTAAAAACCCAATAACGTTATCTAGGTTCTCTTTATATACCAATGTTCTGGTATGGCCGTATTTAATAATTGTTTTACTTATATCCTCAAGTGAGGCCTCACAACTTACTGCAATTATATCCGATCTTGGTATCATTATGTCTTCAACAATTTTTTCAGCAAAACTCTCAAAGTTTTGGATAATAATGTTCGGTTGGATTAAGTTAGCCTCAACAGGTAAAGCCTTTGGCCTATTAAAGAGTTTATTAAAAAAATTGTTGATTTGATGTTTTAGGGAGTAAATTGTTTCGGGAGGCTCTTCTATGTCTGATTTTTCTGGCATAATTTATAGTTAATATTTGGTTTATTTATAAGTAAGGTGAAGGAATTGAGAGTTTTTTTAAAATTTTAACTTCTATATCTTGCATTATTTCAGCTTCTGTATCGTTCATATGATCATAACCAAGTAAGTGTAAGGTTGAATGTACTAACAAATGCTTAAAATGATTCAAAAACAGAATGTTTTTTTTCTTTACTTCCTCAGAAATTGTTTCAAAAGCAAACGCTATGTCACCTAGATATATATAATCTAGGTCTGGTTTAAATTCAAGTATTTGGCTAAAATCTATATCTAAATCTGGAAAAGATAGAACGTTGGTAGCGCTATTTTCATTTCTAAATTCCTGGTTCAATTTTTTAATTCGTTTGTCGTTAGTAAGCAGTATTGATAATTCTATATTCTGGACTTTACTAAAGTTAGGATAATTTTTTAGGACTTCCTCTAAAATTTCTTCAAATAATTTGGGGTTTATTTCTTTATATGAATCCCACTCATCATTATCCTGGGCAATTTCTATAGTAAATTTCATAAAATAATGCTAAATTATGTTTTTATAAGAGCTATACATAATAAATGTAATTCTATAAAAAATAAATATAATTTAAGCACTAAAATTATTCCAGAGAAAGTGAAAAAATATTTTTAAAAAGCAATAGATTAATAAAAAATTTCGGTAGACATAAATTGGAAATTAAACAAATTCCATAAGGGAGAAAAATAGAATGGTTAAAATAGCACCCTCAATATTATCTGCTGATTTTGCTAATTTAGGGCAGGATATTGAGAAACTTGAGAAAGCTGGGGCAGATTTAATTCATATTGACGTGATGGACGGCTTGTTTGTTCCCAATCTAACTTTTGGCCCACCTGTCATCTCCCAAATCAGGAATTATACAAAACTTCCGTTTGATGTACATCTTATGATAAACTCTCCAGAAAATTCTATCTTCCAATATATAGAGGCCGGAGCTAATTATATTACTATTCACCCTGAATCTACTATCCATTTAGATAGAACAGTTGATTTAATCAAAAACACCGGAATTAAAGTAGGAATAGCCTTACTGCCAACAACAAATCCTGATATTTTAGAATATGTTTTAGAAAAAATTGATTTGGTTCTAATAATGACTGTTAATCCTGGTTTTGGGGGGCAGAAATTTATAGCAAATCAACTCCCTAAAATCCAAAAAGTCCATAATTTAGTAGGAAACAGAAATATTATGATCGCAGTAGACGGAGGTATTAATCAGGATACAGCAAGCTTATGCCGCCAGCAAGGTGCTAATTTGTTAATATCCGGCAGCTATATTTTCAACGGTGATTATAAAGAAAATATTGATAACCTAAGGGGATGAAGCCTTAAAACTTCATGTAACAACCGCCTTCGTTATGAAAAACGAAATCAACTTACTAATCCTCACGTACTACTAATACAGAAACAGATGAATGTCTAACAATTTTGGAGGCATTTGGACCAAGCATATAATCACGCAACTGCGGACGAACAGCGGATAAGATAATTAAATCAGCGTTGACTTTATTTGAGTAATTTATTACTTCATCATATATAGCTCCACGGCCAATATAGCATTTTACCATAATTTCTTCAGGAATATAGAGGCTTACTAAATCCTGTAATTGTTTATTATATTTTGCTTTTTGATCATTTATCCAATTTTTTGGCAAATAATCTTCTACCAATTTCGTTCCAAAATCAGGGATTATGTGTACAAGGTGTAATTCAGAACCGAAGGCCTTAGCAAGATTAATAGCAGCAGGAAAAATGGCCTTTATGGACTGTTTATCTGATAAATCTATTGGAACAATTATATTTTTGTACATATTTGTGATATTCTATAAATTATTTATGCTCAAATCCGGGCAAAACAAATCCGGATGTAAAATGATCATTTTCTAAATCATACAACAAAGGGTAGGATAATTTGAACTGATCCATTCTCTTTTTTAAATACTGCGTTAAATTAGAAATAAGTTTTTTTGGTACTGAATTAGTTGTGATGAAAATAGCAGATACAGCAAATGTATTCTCGCTTTTGTTTATGCCTGGATATCCTTTTTCGTCAATTATATACTTTTTAAAAGCTTGGTTTTGTTCAACTAACATATCAATTTTATCCTTTTCTATACTAACAAAATCAGATTCACACGAGTGAGTAATATGATTTACTAAAGAATTAGGATGACCGGTCATTAAAATTATTGCATCCACCTTTCCGCTGCAAAATTGGTTTGCATACTCTTCATGAGGTATCTCTATATCTTCTGGTTGCTTTTTAAATTTATAATGAGAAGCAAGAATATTATACGCTATAGTGCTATCTGAATTTTTAGGCCCATTTGATATTTTCTTTCCATCTAAATCTCCAAAAACAAAAATTTTATCTTTATCCTTAGCGATTATAGTAAATGCTTCATCATGAAGCCTAAGCAGCTGAATCATATTGGAAAATGGTGCTGCATTATTAAAATACCCCTTCCCTTCATAAGCATCTACCGCAAGTTCTGCTTGCGTAAAAGCAAAATCCACTTCTCCTTTTCGCAAAAGGTCTATATTCTCTAAACTACCGGTCGTTGGTACTACTTCACAACGTATACCATTATTAGATTCAGTTATATATCTGCATAACCTCAGACCGATAAAATAATACCCCTCCAGGACACTACCAGCAGCGATCTTAACTGTTTTTTTATTTTCAATACCTTCTGCAAACGTAGCATTAACAGGAAATATAACAGTAAAAACAGAACAAACAAACCAGTACCCAAGAAGTTTAAATTTTGGCATGATAATTACTTACAATCAGAATTATATAACTCTCTATTTAAGTTACCTTCACTATTGTCTATTATCAAGGTAATTGTTGCATCCCCAGTAATGTTTATAGCGGTGCGTAATAAATCAAGCACCCTATCTATACCGGCTATTATTGCTACTCCTTCAATCGGCATATTTACTGCAGCTAAAATCATAGGCAACATTACAAGAGATCCTCCTGGTATTCCAGCCCCTCCCATAGAACCAAGGGTAGCTGTTAATATTATTACCATATAATCACTAGTAGTAAGATCTATGCCCATCATCTGAGCAAAAAAAACAGTAGTTAAGGCTAAGTTAATTGCCATACCGTCCATATTAATTGATGCTCCAAGCGGCAGGACAAAAGAGGTGCTAGATTCCGATACCCCTAACTTTTGGCGGCAAACTTGCATAGTAGTAGCTAGACTTGCTTTACTGCTACCGGTAGAGATAGCAATTGATTGGTATTCAAAACTTTTTTTATAAAAAGGTATTGGTGACATTTTACAAAATATCATTATAAACAAACCAAAAATTAAATATTGCAATGCCATAGCAATAGTTATTGCAAGAACTAACTTAGATAAGCTAAGCATAATAGCAAGTCCTTGAGTTCCCACTACCCATGCTGTTAAAGCAAAAGCACCGTAAGGAGATAACTCAACCACCTTGGAAATCATTTTTAAAACCATTTTGGCTACAGAATTAATAAAACTTTTTAAAGGATCTGCTGAAGACCCCATGCTATTTAGAATAATTCCGGTAAAAATTGCAAAGAACACAACTTGAAGGGTTTTACCTTCTGCAAATGATCCAACTATATTGTTAGGGACAATATTTATTAAAAATTCGGTTAAATCAAATCCGCCTTGTTTAAAATTTCTTTCTTGAGGGAATCCAAAATCTATCACTACTCCGACCCCTGGTTTTAAAACAAAAGCTACCATAAGGCCAAATATAACAGCAAAAAATGTAGTGCCAAGAAAAGCTAGAACTGATTTCATTCCTACCCTACCAAGTGAGCTTGGGTCATTCATGCTAGTAATACCCGAAACTAGACTGAAAAAAATTAATGGTAAAATTATCATCTGAATTAAGCGTAAAAATACTGTACCTATAGGTTTAACAGTTTCCAAATATTGAGGTAAGTATACTCCGAAAACTATTCCTAAAATTAATCCCAATGTAACTTTATGCCAAAGTTTCATACTTACAGCCTCATCTATGTATTATTTTAAAATTACAATTTTTGCAGCCCAATCACCGGATATCTAGGGGACAAGTTCGATTAACTAAATTATAATTATAATTTAGTTTTATGTAAGTGCTTGTCTTACCCAATTCAAATACTGGGGCAAGCCAGATGTAATATCCAGCTTAATTATTTCCGGTAAACTATAATTATGGTGCTTTATTATAGCTTTTTCTATATCGCTATAATTAGTAGATAAAGTCTTTATCATTAAGCGAAATTCTTTTGACTGGCATAGCTTTTCTTCCCAGTAAAAAGAACTTAACACCTCCTCCAATTGCACACAGGCAGCAAGCTTGTTCTCAATTAAGTAAGACGTAATCTCATTAGCATTTTCTAAGTTATCGGTAGTAGTGATAATAACGCAAAATTCCGTGCTATTCATTTTACTTCTACATAACAATTTGGAGTTTCATAAAGTTTAATTCTCAATATCCGAAATGAACTTTTTGCAAATAATAGAGGTATAACATCTTGCCATAGATGTAAAGCAATATTTTCGGCAGTAGGATTTGAATTAATATAATATACAGATTGTCCAGTACATTTTGATATGTGCTCACCTAATTTATGGTCGTTTTTATGTAAAATTATGTTATGATCAAAATTAGTATCAATCCAGGTTTTCATAATTTTTTTTAAAACGACAAAATCAGCGACCATACCGAGTTCATCAAGTTCTAAAGCTGTTGCCGTGATTTCTAAACTATACCGATGTCCATGTAGATATTGGCATTTATTCTTATGACCAATAACTCTATGGCCAGCATCAAAATCTATTTTTCTGCTACACTCTATCACAAATCAATTTCCCATGAAAGCAAGTAAGGAATTATATTTAATTATTGCATCATCTAACAACTTAGTTTCCAGGCTATTTTTCTCAGACTGTTCTAGTTCTGTCTGGAAGTTTGCAATTCTATTTAAAATATCACTTTTGTTTTGACCAGCGAGGTCCACTACAAATTCAGAAACTATATTTACTTCTATAGGTGTAATTTGGGCTATTCCCTCATAGATAAAAAACTTTTTTTCTTGCTCCCCTAAAAATACACTTACGCAACCTATTGCGATTTTAGATATTAATTTGACATGCCCGGGAAGCACACCAAAAACACCATCCGTACCAGGAACATTAATCATTTTTGCTTGTGCTTCAAATATAGTTTCTGACGGCATAGTAATTTTTACTAATATAGTATTATTCATAGAGCATTTTAAATCAAAAAATATTAAATTAATGCTAATAGTTCCCAAGAATCCTCAGATTTACAAGAACATTACCAAATAAAATTACTGTACTTACTTGCCACTAATAAATCTAGGCCTCTTTCATCTTTTCAGCCTTTTCTATTGCCTCTTCAATAGTACCTACCATATAAAAAGCAGCTTCCGGCAAATGATCGTACTTTCCTTCTACAAGCCCCTTAAAACCAGCAATTGTATCACTAAGATTAACAAATTTGCCTTTTATACCGGTAAAAACTTCTGCTACATGAAAAGGTTGCGATAAAAATCGTTGAATTTTTCTAGCCCTAGTAACAATTAACTTATCCTCTTCCGAGAGTTCATCCATACCAAGAATAGCTATAATATCCTGAAGAGATTTATAAGTCTGTAAAATCTTCTGCACTTCTCTTGCTATACTATAATGTTCTTCTCCAACAATATCTGGATCTAGAATTTGTGAATTACTATCAAGCGGGTCAACAGCTGGATATATTCCAAGCTCTGCTATCTGGCGGCTAAGTACTGTAGTTGCATCTAAGTGCGTAAAAGACGTAGCAGGAGCCGGATCAGTTAAATCATCTGCCGGAACATAAATTGCTTGTACGGAAGTAATCGATCCACGTTTAGTTGAAGTAATCCTTTCCTGTAAAGCCCCCATGTCTGTTGCCAAAGTGGGTTGATAACCAACAGCAGAAGGTATACGACCGAGGGTAGCTGATACTTCAGAACCAGCTTGAGTAAAACGAAATATATTATCTATAAAGAACAACACATCCTGCCCGCCGTCGAGGTCTCGAAAATATTCGGCAATAGTTAAGCCTGTTAAAGCAACACGGGCTCGTGCTCCAGGAGGTTCATTCATTTGTCCGTACACAAGAGCAACTTTTGATTTTTCCAAATCATCCTTATTAATAACACCAGAATCTATCATTTCATGATAGAGGTCATTTCCCTCACGAGTTCGCTCGCCAACGCCAGCAAAAGCTGTGTAACCACCATGAGCTTTGGCCACGTTGTTAATTAATTCCATTATAATAACTGTTTTCCCAACACCTGCTCCGCCAAAAAGCCCTATTTTGCCTCCCTTTGCATAGGGAGCTAGGAGATCCACTACTTTTATACCGGTTACCAAGATGCTTCTTTCGGTTGATTGATCTTCAAATCTTGGGGCATCTTTATATATAGAAGAAAATTCTTCGCTTTTAATCTTCCCCATTTCGTCCACCGGTTCACCGATGACATTCATGATCCTTCCTAATGTGCCCTTACCTACTGGAACTTGTATCGGTTTACCGGTGTCTCTAACAAGTGTCCCCCTAACTAACCCGTCAGTTGAATCCATTGCAATACATCGAACTGAACTATCGCCAATATGCTGAGCTACCTCTAGAACTAGCCTTGACCCGTTATTTTCGCACTCAAGTGCATTTAAAATATTTGGCAGTCTTGTTCCATCATCGAATCTAACATCCACTACGGCTGAAATAATCTGTGTTATCCTTCCTTGTTTCTCAGTTACTTCTTTCATTTTTAACTCCTTATTTTCTAAGTCGATTTTTACTTTTGACACTATTACTCATAATCCTATAGAGCCTCGGCACCGGAAATAATTTCTGTAAGCTCTGTGGTAATAATTGCCTGCCTTGACCTATTTAACTGCAAAGTAAGTTTATCTATAAGTTCCCCGGCATTTCTAGTTGCACTATCCATTGCGGTCATCCTGGCAGCTTCTTCACTTGCTTTATTTTGAAGAAATCCGTGCTTTATCATACCAACTACATATAAATCTACTAAACCGCTTACAAGGTTAGAGCCTTCATATTCAAAAGGAGAATCAGGCAATTTAGTGCTTTCTACCGGCCTGTTTATACCTAGTGGTTCAACAGGAAAAATACTGAGTTTAGTCATTACCTGCATAAGAGCATTTTTAAATTCATTATAATATAAAGAGCAACTACCAATTTTATCCTGCTCGGTCAAGCTAAGGATTTTATTTTTAATTCCCAGTGCAACAGGAAGGTATTTCTCTTTTGTTATATGATAATATTCCTCTATAAGGTTAGAATATTCGCCTTTTAAAGCATCATATCCTTTTTTACCGGCAACAATTAATTTTACTTGGACATTTTGCTCTTGGTATTTAGTAATATCCCGTTTTACCGCTCTTATTATCTGGGAATTAAAACTACCGCATAATCCCCTTTCAGACGTCATAACCACACACAAGTGCGGTTTGCCTTTTATATCTTCATTAAAAAACTTTTGTTCAAACGGGCTTAAATTCATAAAGTTAATATTTAATTTAACGTCATTCATGATATTGGTAAGAATAGACGAATAATCATCTAAAGCTTCAGCCCGATCTTTAATTCTTCGCAGCTTAGCAGCCGATACAAGCTGCATTGCCTTGGTGATTTTCTGAGTGGATTTTATACTCTTAACTCTATTTCTAAGATGTTTTAAACCAGACATAATAAATAATATTAATTACTCTCTAAAAATTCTCTTAAAAAATTCTCGAGATAAAGTTTAAGCTTCTCTTCAGTTTCTTTACTTAAGTCTTTTTCTTGCCTAATTACCCTTAATATTCCCTCTTCTTTTAAATGGATATCGGCTATCAATTCCTGTTCGAATTTTTTTACATCAGAAGGCGTTACCTTTTCAAGATATCCTCGTACCCCAGCATAGAGGCTTATTACCTGTTCTTCCATCACAAAAGGCGAATATTGCAATTGTTTAAGAATTTCTGTAAGCTTCAAGCCATGCTGTATCAATTTCTGGGTTGCAGCATCCAGATCAGAACCGAATTGGGCAAAAGACTCCATTTCACGGAACTGGGCAAGCTCTAATTTCAGAGAACCCGCAACTTTTTTCATAGCTTTAGTTTGGGCAGCCGAACCTACCCTACTTACTGAAATACCCACATTTACAGCCGGTCTAATACCTTTGTGAAACAGCTCGCTTTCCAAGAATATCTGCCCGTCGGTAATAGAAATCACATTCGTCGGAATATAGGCTGATACATCACCGGCTTGGGTTTCAATTATAGGTAAAGCAGTTAAAGAACCTCCACCGTTTTTATCAGAGAGTTTTGCTGCTCTTTCTAATAACCTTGAATGTAAATAAAATACATCACCAGGATACGCTTCCCTCCCAGGAGGCCTTCTAAGAAGTAATGAAATCTGGCGGTAAGCGATAGCGTGCTTGGTCAAATCATCATATACCACAAGCGCGTGCATCCCATTATCCCTAAAATATTCACCAATCGTACAACCAGTATACGGAGCTAAAAACTGTAGGGGCGCAGGATCAGAAGCTGTTGCAGCTACTACCACCGTGTAAGACATAGCCCCAGCTTCCTCTAGTCTCCTTACTATTTGGGCAACAGTTGACCTTTTTTGACCAATTGCCACATAAATACAGAAAATTTTATCCTTAGTATTATCTTCTAAATGAGCATTTTTTTGGTTTATTATAGTATCTATTGCAATTGCTGTCTTACCTGTCTGACGATCGCCGATAATCAATTCTCTCTGACCTCTACCGATAGGAATTAGAGCGTCAATTGCTTTAATTCCTGTCTGGACTGGTTCATGTACACTTTTTCTTACAACAATACCAGGAGCTTTAGTTTCTACCCTTTTATATTCTGTAGCATTAATAGGCCCTTTCCCGTCAATTGGATTGCCAAGCGCATCAACAACTCTACCAAGCATAGCAGGACCAACAGGAGTACTTAAAATATCACCTGTTCTTTTTACCATGTCGCCTTGCATCACCGCTCTATCATCACCCATGATTACGACACCTACTGTATCAGTCTCAAGATTAAGAACCATACCCTTTACGCCAGAAGAAAATTCTACCATTTCACCTGCTTGAACATTATCTATCCCGTAAATTTTGGCAATACCGTCACCTACTGCTACTACATAGCCAACTTCATTTAGTGTAGAAAGTTGGTCCATGTCCCCTATCTCTCTTTTTAAAATTTCAGAAACCTCAGACGGATTTAGCTTCATTTCTTAAAACTCCCTAAATACATTTATAATAAATTTACTCCCTAAAACTATTATTCATAGTTTTGCAAGTTTTGCTAACCTCGCAGCTCTATCTACTGCTCCGGCAATAGAATAATCATAAAGTAAGCTGTCATGTTTTATAATTACTCCGCCAATTAATGATTCGTTATTGATGAGATTAAACTCAATTGTTTTATTTAATTTATTTTCTAAATATTCCCTAATCATATTTACTAGCTTCTTATTAGGGTTAGCAGCAAATTCTAGGGTCACAAGCTTTACCCCTCTACTTTCATTTAAAAGCTTGCTATATTCATTTACCACAGATTCTAATATTTCAAAACGAGAATTTTTAACAACAACCCTAAAAAACCGGTTTACTATTTCTGCCAATTTAAATTTTTTTACAAGGTTCTCTATTAATTCTAGCTTATCACTTTTAGAAACCACCGGCGAATATAAAGCAAAGCTTAACTTATCTGAGTTTAACAAAACCTCATTGAACAAAGATATTTGCTCAAGAACTTTCTGACGTTCTGCATCTGATTTAACATTATCAAACAAGCAAGAAGCGTAGTTTCTGGCAATTTTTAAATCAATCATCTGTACATAAAAATTTAAGTTCCAAGAGTTAAGAGCTTCTAATAGGTTTTTAAGATAACAGCAAAAAAATATTTAGTCATCTAATTTTCTAAAATAAAAAAGCAATAAGTTAGCAACTTGGTCAAAAATATTATATTTCAAACATATTTTTATATGACTCTTTCATTAGCACAAAAACCACGCCGATAATTAGTAAAACTATTACCATGAAATATATATAAATCATGGAAAAATTTTCAGTATATTTCCATAACAGCATACAGAAAAATGGTATAGTTGAAGATAAAATCAAACTCCCTAATGAATGTCCGAGGCTACACATTCTAACCCTTATATTTACTGGAAATATTGATTGCAATTTAATTTGTATCGGTATCATGTAAATTGGAACAAAAAATACCACAAGCATATGAAGCGAAAAGAAGTATAGCTTATCAATACTTAAAATTTGCATTACAAAAAGCAGACTTAAGGTTAGTAGCAGCGATATAAATATCTGTTTATATATAGAAATCCTATCAGCTAAAACACCAGAAATTAAACATGAAATAGCATACACAATAATTAGAATTATATTATTTTCTGCAGCTTCATGGATAGAAGTACCCCCAATAACTTTAGCAACGAAAGTACTTAAAAAAATCACTAAAAAATTATAGCTTGCTCCAATACCTCCATTAAGTATCATGGTTAAAAAAAACTTTAACCTGTTTTGGGATATTATTTTTGCTATATTAGTACCTTCCTTTCCCTTATCTTCTGTTTTATTTCTTATATAGTGGCTGCTCTCATGCAAAAATTTTCTTAATAAAAATACACTTATACCAAGTATTCCGCCAACGGCAAAATTAATACGCCAGAGCCAAGTAATTTCAGAAACACTTAAGGTAAAATGGTACATAAAGGCGGCTATTAAAGCACCCAATTGTGCTGAAAAAGAAACTAAACCACTTGCTAAATGACGAGATTTTTTGCCGATTTTTTCAGCTATATAAATTTTTATTGCATCAGTTTCTCCTGCTAAGCTCATGATAAACAGCATTCTACATACAGTTAAAACAACAGTTGCCCATAAACCTATCGTCTCATAACCTGGTAATAGGGAAATAACTAAAGCAGAGAGAGCCGATATTATTGTAGTAATTTTAACTGATACAACCCTACCTATTGTATCACTGATACGACCGAAAATAACTGACCCGATAGGCCTTGCAGCTACCGAAATACTAAATATCATAAAAAAATTCAGTAATTTATCACTATTTGAGCCATCCGGCATAAAGTGACTAGAAATTACTGAAGCCGATAACCCAAACAAAGCATAATCATAATAGCGAATAGCAGTTGCAAAAAATGCTATTAAATATGAGGTTTTTTCTGAAACACGCAAAATATTGTTAGGGATGATTTATTGCTTAAAATTTTTCAGCTGCTATTATAGCGATTAAATATGAATAATAAAACTGTTTTTCTTGTATGATAGGCAAACTTAAAGGTATAGTTGATTCATGTTATCATGATCATGTTATAATTGATGTTGGCGGTGTCGGTTACCTGGTTTTTTGCTCAAGCAGAACCCTGGCAAATCTAACCCCAGGCGACTCCGTTATGTTATTAATCGAAACTCATGTAAGAGAGGATCATATACACCTATACGGTTTTTATAGCAGCGAAGAAAAAAGCACTTTCACATTACTCCAATCGGTGAAAGGAGTCGGTACTAGGATGTCTCTTGCCATCTTATCAACCTTAAGCCCTGATGAAATCAGTTATGCGCTAGCAATAAAAGATACGACCGCTTTTAGCCGGGTTTCAGGAGTTGGCAAAAAGCTGGCAGAAAGGATAATTACTGAATTAAAAGATAAATATTCCTCAAATTATATTTCTGAAATTCCTATTACTAGTTCTGCCGGCAAGGACCCCAGAATTAATAACATTGCTATTGATTCTATATCAGCTTTAGTAGCTCTCGGAGTAAATAAAGCAGAAGCTCAAAACAGGATAAATACCCTCCTTGCCCAGGATAAAAATATTTCCTTAAACGAGTTGATCAAATTAGCGCTAAAAAACTGAATATCAGGTTAATTTATGAACAAACAAATACTGCAAAGAGAGAAATTAGAAACAGATAATGAAATTAACCTCAGACCAAACTTACTTGAAGATTTTATCGGCCAGGAACAGATTAAAGCAAATCTCGGTATTTTTATTCAAGCAGCAAGAAACCGTAGTGAATCATTAGATCACACGCTTTTTTATGGCCCACCTGGGCTTGGGAAAACCTCGCTAGCACAAATAGTTTCAAAAGAGATGGGTGTTAATTTTAAAGCAACTAGTGGCCCTACTCTGTCAAAAGCAGCAGATCTTGCCGGCATCTTGACTAACTTACAGGAAAACGATGTGTTATTCATCGATGAAATTCACCGGCTAAATACTAGTATTGAAGAGATATTATATCCGGCTATGGAAGATTTCTCCCTTGATATAATAATAGGGGAAGGACCAGCAGCACGGTCACTTAGAATAGACCTGCCAAAATTTACTTTAATAGGCGCAACTACTAGACTTGGCCTGCTTAGTAACCCACTCCGTGATAGATTTGGTATTCCCTTGCGCCTTAATTTTTATAATTCTGAAGAATTGCAAAGTGTTTTAGTCCGAGCTGCAAAATTACTGAATACTAAAATTACGGATGACGGAGCAAAAGAAATAGCCCTCCGCTCTCGTGGGACGCCAAGGATTGCCCTAAGACTTCTTAAAAGAGTACGTGACTTTGCATCAGTGGATAATCACCTGGAAATTAATCAGAAAATAGCGGATGTCGCTTTAAATAAGCTAGAGGTAGATAAAGCAGGATTAGATAGTAACGATTATCGTTATTTGAGGTTTATTATCGACAATTATAACGGCGGACCGGTAGGTGTTGAAACAATAGCTGCGGCTCTTTCGGAACAGCGAGATAGCATAGAAGAAGCAATAGAACCTTATTTAATCCAAATAGGACATCTGCAAAGGACATCAAGAGGTAGAATGGTAACTGCTAATGCTTTTGAACATCTAGGTTTACCGAAACCAAAAAATCAGATATATAATCAGGACACCCTATTTGAAGAAGAAATTTAATACAAGCCACCAAGATATATAAACTTTTTGTTTAGACTTACTCTAGTTAACTATATTGATTTTTTCTTTGGAATAGTAATATTTGTGCATAATAACTAGTACAAGCCAGTTAACTAACATTGCTGGTATTACACCATCAATTATGGTTATGTCTAACAACATCCATAAACTATTTACTAGAAAACCGCCAGCCATCCCCGCTAGCACAGCTTTTTCGTAAGGAGTTCTATACCCTAATACAGCCATAATAAAAGGTACAGTAACGATGCACATATAAAAAGAAGCTGTTAATACTGCTAGTCTAAATATTCCTATATCTTTTAGAGATAATAAAATACCTGATATACCTAATAAAAAAGAGACTATACGGGCAGTTAATAATTCATTCTTTAATTTAGTAAATACATTTATAAAATCATGAGTTATTAAAACTGATGATGAATTTATATAACTATCTATTGTAGACATTACCATTGCTACAATACCTATAAGTAATAACCCTTTGTAAATCGGCGGTGTTATATCAAATAACGAATGTATTATATTAGTGTCCCCAGTAAAATTTTCTCGAAACATTAAAAGTACACTTAACCACCCTACTACAAGGATTAGGACAAAAACTATAAATGATAATATATAAAAAGAATCTTGAGCCTGCTTGAGGTTTTTACTCATAGCTATTCTTTGAAAAATAGCAGGATTAAAAGCAGGTATGACCATATATATACTAAGGGAAATAAGCTTCCATATTTTATCGTTACTGAAAGTAAAAATATCAGAGAAGTTAAAATTAGGATGTTGGGCCAGGGAGAAAACAATTGTAATACCATCTACGCCAAAAAAGAAATAATAAACAACGCAATCATCCCTTGACATTCAATAGATAATAGTTTATACTTAGGTTTATAATAAGGTAAAGAATTATGAACTTTTTTGAATTTAACAAACAGTTTCCTACTGAACTTGATTGTATAAAGTACTTTATCACAATTAGGTATAATAATAAACCCGTTTGCAGACATTGCGGGAGCGACAGATTAACACACAGAAGAGATACACCTAAAAATTTTCAATGTATCTTCTGTAATAAAGGTTTCTCAATCTTCAAAGGGACAATATTTGAGAAGTCTGACACTGATTTACGTAAATGGTTTTATGCTATTCACTTGTTTTTAAATAGTAAAAAAGGTATATCAGGCTACCAACTAAAAAGAGAAATAGGCGTTACTTATAAAACGGCTTGGCGTATGCTTAAGCAAATCAGGCTTGCTATGGGTAATATTGAAAACCAGCAATTTTTTGGTACTTTAATTGAAGTGGATGAGACCTATGTAGGCGGTAGACCTAGGAAGAAAAACAATAGAGATGATGATAACGATAACTTACCACCAGTAAATAAAAGGGGGCGTGGTACTAAAAAGAACGTTGTTGTTGGTTGTATTGATAAGATAAATAAGTCTGTATTTGCTAAAGTTATGATTAAAAACAACGATGGCAAGAAATTAACAGGTAAGCAGCTATTAGATGTATTGAATCAAGTTATAACCCAAGATAGCGTCATTATTAGCGATGAGTTCAAAGGATATAATATCCTCGGTAAGAAAACAAGCCATATCCATTTAAGAGTAGACCATACGAAAGAATATGTAGCCAGCGGTAACATTCACACCAACAATATGGAGAACTTTTGGGGAACTCTAAAGCGTGGAATACTCGGCATATATCACCACGTATCAGCTAAGCATCTTCAAAAGTATGTTGATGAGTTTGCTTTTAGATATAATACTAGAGAAAATGGTTGTGTATTTAATTTGATTTTACAACAGGCGGTTTTCTAACGAATTGAATAGAGAGACTTCCATTTTCTAAACGATTTAAAATACCTTCTATATGTACTTTATGATAAACTTCATATTTTTCATTATTTAAAATACCGTATTTTAAAGCAATAGTTGCTGTAATTTTTAAAGATTTAGCTATGTTTATATCTTTTACTTTAATTATCCCTGTCGCTGCATTAGAAAGGTAATAAGGTGGAAGTAAAACTGATGATTTATTTATTACATCTATTTCATCTTTTTGATGTGTCTGACCATTAACAATTATAACTGTCTTTTCTTGGTCTAAAAAACAACTAATCACCTGAGTAGAACAGTTATAAAC
The DNA here is from genome assembly GCA_037101405.1 of Candidatus Megaera polyxenophila. Classification (NCBI taxonomy): domain Bacteria; kingdom Pseudomonadati; phylum Pseudomonadota; class Alphaproteobacteria; order Rickettsiales; family Rickettsiaceae; genus Candidatus Megaera; species Candidatus Megaera polyxenophila. The sequence goes on from AP017964.1 coordinate 396,478, forward strand.
TGACATAGCAATTCGAATGTTGTGTATATTATTATCTGGAAATTCTAATCTAGGTTCTGGAATTATCAATAATTTATCCTTAATACTATAATTTTGCTTACATTTATGTACTAAATAAACGAGAGGTAGAGATAAAAATATAGCACCTAAAAACTGTTGCGTTAACATATAGTACCCCAAACTACTGCAAATAAAAGCAAAAGAAGGTAATGCTTTACTGTCCAGCCAATCTTTGATATAATCACTGACAATAGTATTAGAAACTTGTTTAAAAAATTCCAACATAATAAATTATTATAAAACTGACCAAATATATCAGTAATATACAATCTATTATTGAATGTCAAGGGATGATTGCGATAAACAATAACTGGCAAAATAGTTGCAAAAGTAAAAAATTGGATTACATCTGTAAAGGTGACTGATTTTATCCCACCTAAAGTTGAATATAATGTAATAATCAAGCCGGATAAAATAATCCCGTATAAACTATTAATATTTAAGATATACTCAAAAACACTTCCGGCTATTTTTAATTGTACTGCTATTAATCCACTAACAAATATAAACCCTGATATACTAGTGACAATTCTAACTTTTTGCCCGTATATATCATTCATTGCCTCAGCAATGGAAAGTTTCCCCAAAAATTCGCTCATACGGGGAATAAAAAAATAACCTACTATAAAGAAACACACCACTTCAAATAAAACAGGAATAAAATAATATAACCCTGTTTTATAGGTTTCTATCAGTATGTTAGCAAAAAATGAGCCAGAAACCCACGTAGCAACGAGAGTTGAAACTAATACAGCAGTAGAAAAGTTTCTATCACCTATGGCATACTGGGTTATTGAGGTAATGCCTTTACTTGATTTTAGACCAAGAATTACATTAAGAATTAAAAATGAAAAAAATATTATATGATCGATAGTCCAAGCCATAAAACAAACAGAATTTGATAATTTCTTTTTTTACTTAACCCATTAAGAGTATTGCTTTATCTTATAATATTCTCAATCGGCATAAATTTATGCTACCTACAGTAGCATTTCTTTATCAGCTTTACAACCTATTTTCTTAAGCCAGTTTGAAATAGACCTAAAATACTATCTTCTAATTTAATATATTTATTGGTATCTCCGTATATGTTATTGATTACTATAACAAAACTGTGTAATTCTCCTTTAGTATTATAAAAATATCCTAAGAGACTTACCACACCTGTTAAACGACCGGTTTTTGCATATAGCTTAAGATCTTTTGAATATCTATTTTTTAAAGTACCTTCCTCCCCCGGAGTAGCAAGCATTGATAAAATTTCAGGAAAATTTGGTTTTTTAGCTATCACCTGCAGTATTTCATCTATTTGAGAAACAGTTAAAACATTAACTCTTGAAATACCAGAGCCATCTTCAATCAAAGAATCAGTTATATCTACTCCAGTATGTTTTTGCACCAGCTTTTTAAGTAACCTCCCGGCATCACGCCACTCCATTTGCCTATCACCTATTTCATTTATCATTTCTTTACTTGTACTACTTGCTTCAGCTAATAGATAGTCAGTAACAAAATTATCCGATTTTTTCATAGCTTGACTTGCAATTGCAAAAAAATGGTTCTTCTTCATTGCTATTACTTCAGAAGTTTTAACAGGTATAGATGGCAATATCTTGCCCTTTAAATTGATACCATGTTTTTGTAAAAGAAGTTTTAATACCAACCTTACATTATTCAAATTATCATTAGTAACAGCTCCTATTGTTAATAACTTAGTTGACTTATTTAATGTCCCAGAAATTATATATTTATTAGTATCAATACTGGTATATATTAAATCTATATTACTATCGGAAGTAGTAACTAACTTATTTTCTATTTTATAAGGTACAAGCTGAGTATCTGATACCTCGACTTTTTGGCCAATTTCCGTAGGTAAAACATTAACCTTTGCGCAATTTTTGTTAATATGCAATCTAGTAATCGGGCCAGTATTACAATAAACTGTATCACTTACGGTTTTCGTACGTATTAATGGAGGAAGTAGAAATTCTTTATTAATAATATAAAAATTACCTTTTATAGAGCTTATATTTTTACTTTTTAAAGACGAAACTAATACATCCAAATCATCAGTGGTAAACTCTGGATCATGAATATCTAAATAATAATCATTACCAATCTTTGAAATTGCACTATCAAATTTGTAATCACCGCCCAATTCTTCAAGAAGTGTGGTTAGAGTAATAAATTTTAAACCACTGGCAAAAGTAAAATAACGATTAACATTTTTCTCATGAATAATATTATTCTTATCAAGATTCCTTATTCTAAAACCGATATTTATATTCGAATCAGTTTCATTAATTAAATTTTCTACCTTTTCAGCAATATTGTCGGCAAAAACGGGAAATAAAAATGATAATATTATTATTAATAATGCTGTTTTTGAATTGATCATGAAATTAAGTTATAAAATGTATGAAAACGCTTGCTGGATCTAAATATAATATTTAGTATATACCATTAATAAGTCTCATTTTAAAGATTACATGAAGTTTGGATATACAATTATTTACGTTAAAGACATTAAACAAACAGTAGATTTCTACCAAAGAGCTTTTGGTTTATCTTTGAAATTTTATGCAGAAAGTGGTAAATATGCTGAACTATCTACGGGAGAAACAATTCTATCCTTTGTAGCGGAAGATTTTATCCAGGAACATGACGTGGAATTTGTCACCAATCGAGCAGACAATGTTTCGCCAGGTTTTCAAATTAGCTTTATTACCGAAAATGTTGCGGAAGCTTATGAAAAAGCCATCAAAGAAGGGGCTTCTAAAATTTCACCACCTAAACAAGTACCATGGGGACAAATAGTTTCTCAGGTCAAAGATAATAATGGCATTGTAGTGGAGATAGGCAGTCCTATAGGGGGTTATTAGCACCATATACGTCCTTACACCGAGCTTCTTTCGGTATTACTATCATACCTCTTTAGTGTTAAGTCCATGTTACCTTCAGGAAAAACATTTTAAAATAATTTTTCTCATTATTGTACACACTCTAATTTTAATATTTCTTTGCCTCTATAATTTCGGCCGCCTTAATGGCTATTTCTTTTCCACAAATTTTATCGCCGGTTTCTGTGTGGAATTCTAAGCAATTCCCCTCAAAATCCCCATACATATATCGTGCTTTAATTATTGATTCATCAATATATTCCGCATGGGCAGCAATCGGAGTTTTACAGCTCGCATCAAAGTACACAAGAAATTCTCTTTCCGCCTGACTCAAATACCAGCTAGGCAAGTGATTAATTTCTTTGCAAATATCAGCCATTTTCTGATCATCAGACCTTTTTTCAATAGCAATAGTTCCTTGTCCAGCAGATGGAATCATCGTATCAACAGTCAAAGGAAAACAATGTTTTTCATCAAATATCCCTAACCTCTTAAGCCCTCCACACGCAAGTATTATTGCATCCGGAGCATTATCACTGGAAAGCTTATCAAGCCTAGTCTGGATGTTACCTCTACACGGGATAATCTTAAGGTCCGGGCGGATTTTTTGGAGAATTACTTTCCTCCTCACAGAAGAAGTACCAATTATAGCTCCGTTAGGTAATTCATTTAATGATTTATATTTGTATGAAACCAGGCAATCTCTGGGATCTTCTCTCTCTAAAACTGCAGCTATCTCTAGCCCTACAGGTAATATTCCTGGAACATCTTTAAGCGAATGAATTGCTAAATCCACCTCTCCTGTAAGTAATTTTTCTTCTAATTCCTTTAAAAATAAAGCCTTCCCCCCGATATCGTATAAATTTTTATCAGTTATTCTATCGCCTGTAGTTATTACTGGCACTATTTCGCAGTTTATATGAGGAAAAAAATTTTTTAATTTTTTGATAACTAAATCTGTTTGAATCACAGCTAATCTACTTCTTCTTGTTGCGATTCTTATTAACATCTAAATTAATCCAAACGGGCTTTTGACTGTCAAATTACGATTCCTTATTTCTGCATCACCACCAATAATTATCGGATAATTACTCTCTAGATGCCCTATTCCTTGCGTTGTAAAAGCTGGGATGGTTAAATGTTCACTACAAAAATTTTTTATTGAAGGGATAATCTTATCATCAGAGTTAGCAAAATCGCCAAAAATCAAAGCTTTTGCACCGGAAAAAAGCCCTGCATTTTTCATTTGTAATAAATAACGATGAACATGATAGCCTTTTTCATTGACGTCTTCTAGAAAAACTATTTTATCATTTGTATCGATAGTAAGTGTAGAGCCTATCAAATGACAAATAACCGCAAGATTCCCGCCGGTAATTTTAGAAGTAATAACGGCATTATTTGCTTGCTCATTTAAAGGATCAAGGACAAATTTTATCTCATGAGAGGATAATACCGAAATAATAGAATTAAGCATGTTAGCTTGTTTATCGATAAGAGCAGTTAAAACAGACCCGTGAATTGCTGGCATTTTAAATTTTTGCCAAAATAACAATAGCAAAACTGTTATATCACTAAATCCAATGATAATTTTAGGTCGGATTTCATCCGCTTTTAAAGCTAAAACATCAAAAACTATTTCTGACGCACCATATCCTCCACGAAAAGCCCAAATAATCTTGACCTTAGGATCAAATAGCGCACTTCTAAACTCATGAATGCGCTGTTTTTTAGAAGAGGAAAAATAATCTAGGCTTGCATTTCTCGATAAAATATTCTTATCATATTTACATTTAAACCCGTGAGATTCAAGTAAATTGACCCCTACCATCAGTTTTTCTTTGCCATTTGGGCAACCTGAAGAAGGAGCAATAATTGCTACTTCATCCTCTTTTCTATTAAATATTATCTCTTTCATTTAAAATGGAAGTTAAAACGAATCTACCCAGGAAATATTACCATCTTTGCGATAATAAACTACATTAATCCTATCAGTTTTAACGCTTCTAAACATTAAAGCTGGTAAATCCTCGAGATCCATTTTCATCACCGCTTGGCCTACTGATAATTTTAAAATGTTTGTTGCCTTTTCAGCGACAATGACTGGATTATCAAAATCTATTTCTTTTGTTTCATCATCCTCATCATCAATTTTAGTGGGTGAAATTACGTATTTAGTACTATCGGGACTAATTTCCGAGACTTTCATCTTACTTGAATGATCCTTTAATTTGGATTTATATTTTCTAAGCTGCTTTTCAACTTTACTGAGCGCTGCATCAAAAGCAAAATAAACATCATCGGAGGAAGCACTACTTTTAATAACCACATGCCTCCCTGTTCCGTCATTTACAACAATATCGCAGAAAAACTCATGGTTTTGCTTGTTAAAATGCACGGTTGCACTAGGCGCATGATCAAAATATTTATTTATCGAGCTGGTCACTCTCTCTTTTACATACTCCTGCAGAGATGAGCCGATAGATAGATGTTGACCAGAAACTGAAACTTGCATACTAACTCCTCCTTTATGAATTATTTTTAGTTTAGTTAGAATAGTAACTTCTTTATTATTTAACTCCCACGTAGATGTCAAGCACCGTTTTACTTGGATCTAAAGCACGCTTATCATAAACCTCAAAATCAGCCAGATATGCTCTTTTACCTCCTAATTCTCCAGATTTCATTTTCCAGATATTTTGCCACATATCAATACATACCTCTGGCATAATTCCAGGCTTGCTTGTGAACTTTGCATAATTTTGAGCCGGTATAATAATAGAAGAGAATCCTTCCATTGAATCGCCCCCAACCTTTACTTCTTCACCGATGAAATAAGTATAATCACCGGTAAAATCACTTTCATAATCCGTATAAACACAATAAGTTGTGCCTGGATTTTTTCTATTAGGAATTTCTTCTCCTACTGCTTGCCGAAAATATTTTTGTATAGTAGGAGCAATTTTAGCACTTGATATATTCATTTCTGCTGTATTGTTAGTGCGGCACAAAATACCGAGTAGCTTTATTTCCGGTAACTCGGTGACAGTTTTTTGCATATTTTGTTTTTATAATTTACGATTGTTATAAAATAAAATGTAGCAGTAATCTAATGTAAATTCAATACAGGAATTCAGGCAAAAACTCTTAATTACCCGGCCATTTTCTTTATTAATTGTTTTTTATTATAGGTTGATACCGTTTTAGGTAGTTTTTTATTAAATTCTAGCTTTTTATGGTTTAACTTTATTGCTTCCTTAGTTATTTTCACTACAAAACTAGGTTCTATTCCTGCAATATAGCATATTTTCTGAAAATAATCGCTATTGCTAAATATCCATTTTTTTGCATCGGTTTCTAGTGTTTTAGCTCTAGGAGCATCAGAAATGTTAGTGGCATCTATTATGGCCTGCGTAATTATAGCTTTATATAAAATTATTTCCGGGGATGAATTATACTCTTTTAAACGCTCAAAAGGGGCTTGGAATTTCATTACATGATACATATTAATTTACTCAATTTATTTCAATTTAAATATATTTAGGCTACTTAATTAATCTCATTCGCAAACAGATGAAATTAAATTATTAACAGAGATACTAACGTCGTTAATAATTTATTATTAATATAACAACTTTTTTGCTCTAACTAAGCTTTCTTTTAGTTTAAAAACAAAAAATAGTTTTTTTTATAAAATAAGTAACGAAATAGAGATACCAGCTGTCAAATGCCAGTTTTCATATAATGTTTGTCAGTAACAATAATAGAAAATATGTATAAAATATTAGTAAACCCTGGGTTAATTAAAAGCAAAATCAGTAGACAAATTAAAATTAAAAAAGAATAACGCAAATCTCAAAAGACATAACTTAAGACTAATTATACCAGTTACAAACTAGATTAAACAACAATAGCGGTAACTAATATGGTATGATCAATATTTAAATGATTAATTAATTCTTTAAGAGGCCTGTTATGCATTTTTTTTCACCCGACTCAAGTGATTTATACAGTTTTATTGAAGCCGCAAAAATGAATTTCTCCCCTATTCGCTCGTCGTTAATATCGATCCAAAACTTATTTGAGGATTCTTGCAACCCTGCTTATCATAACTATTTCAGTTTGGTAACGAGAGCAAGTCTGGAAATGGCAGAGAGAATAACCCGAGATTACAAAAAACCACAATTTGGTATTACTGACTGTGAGATTGATGGTAAAACTCAACCCATCAAAAAAAATATTGTACTAAAAGGTTCATTTTGCCATTTACTACATTTTGAAAAAACAAACTATAACAAGCAGCAGCCAAAACTGCTTATTGTAGCACCTATGTCCGGTCATCATTCCACTTTACTTCGTGAAACTGTTCAGGATACACTACCGTATTTTGATGTATACATTACCGACTGGATTGATGCCAAGCAAATACCTATAACAGACGGCAGTTTCGATCTGGATGATTTTATAGATTATATAATAAATTATATTAAGTTTTTGGGGTATAACATCCATGTTATGGCTGTTTGCCAGCCAACTGTTCCTGTTTTGGCAGCAACAGCCATGATGTCCGAAGATAATCCGTCCAGAGTCCCTAAATCCATGATTTTAATTGGAGGGCCAATAGATGCAAGAAAAAACCCTACTCAACCAAATAGTTTTGCAACAGACAAAAGCCTGGTTTGGTTTGATAGGGTATTAGTTACTAACGTACCAGAAAACTATCCAGGGTATAGAAGAAGAGTTTATCCAGGGTTCTTCCAACTTGCCAGCTTTATTAGCATGAATCTTGAAAGGCACACAAATTCTCACATAGAGCTATTTAATGATTTAGTAAACCAGAATACTGAAAAAGCTGAAAAGAATAAAAAATTCTATAATGAATATTTATCAGTTATGGATTTACCGGCTGAGTTTTACCTGCAGACTATTAAGGAAGTATTTCATGATTTTTCTCTAGCAAAAGGAAAGCTCGTTTCACGCGGAAGAAAGGTAAATTTAGATTTTATAACCAACTCCGCTCTTATGGGTATAGAAGGAGAAAACGACGACATAGCGGCAGTAGGTCAAACAAAAGCAGCTCTTAGCCTCTGTAAAAATATCCCAGACAGTAAAAAATCCTATCATTTGCAAAAAGGGGTTGGGCATTATGGGTCATTTAGTGGCAGCAAGTTTAAAGCTGGTATAGTTCCAAAAATAAAAGAATTTGTTTACGCCAACGACTAAAAAGTATATGCTGTGCATTAGTTTTAATAAGATTTAAGATAGGTATTATTACATAAAATGAATGCATCATCTACAGCCGAAAACCTAGACCATGTTGTCTCAACCGCAAATAATGCAGATTTGTCTATAATTAACTTGATTCTTTCTGCAGACCTAGTCGGTAAGTTAGTAATAATTATATTAGTACTTGCTTCAATTTGGTCGTGGGGAATTATTGTGAATAAACTTAAAAATTTTTCCGGTATAAGATCAAAAATGTCCGATTTTGAAAATTTATTTTGGTCAGGGCAAGTGCTAGATGATCTTTATGAACAAGTAAAAAAATCTATGGATAATCCATTATCCTGCGTATTTGTAAACGCTTTAAATGAGTGCAAAAAACATAAATCTATAAGCTCAGTTAAATCAGATTCTTTAAAAATCGGTTATAAAGAAAGAGTCATCCAGGCAATGTACTTAGCCAAAAACAGGGAAATGGAACGTCTAGAAAGCAAGCTAAATTTTCTTGCGACAGTCGGCTCTGCAGCTCCTTTTATTGGATTATTCGGTACTGTATGGGGTATAATGCATAGTTTCCAGTCAATTGCTGCCTCAAAAAATACTACCTTAGCAGTAGTAGCCCCAGGTATAGCAGAAGCACTCCTAGCTACTGCTATCGGCCTTTTTGCTGCTATTCCCGCCGTTATATTTTATAATTTTCTAGCCTCCTCAGTAGATAATATCCATAACAGGGTAGATGATTTCATAGGCGAATTAACAGCACTACTTACCAGAGCAATTGATGAAGAAAAAATGTAATTATGGCAATAAATATTTCTAAAAACAATAGCAGACGGGGAAGAGGCAGGTTAATGAGTGAAATAAACGTTACCCCCATGGTAGACGTTATGCTTGTTCTTCTAATTATTTTTATGGTTACTTCCCCTATGCTCGTAGCAGGGGTAGAAGTAGATTTACCTGAGACTAAATCGAGTCCGATATCCGGTCAGGACACACCTTTGGTTATAACCGTTAACAAAGAAGGAGATATATTTATTACGGAAACAAAAACCCCATTTTCGGAACTTGTGACCAAACTTAAAAATATTACTAAAGAAAAAAAAGACACAAGAATCTTTGTTAAGGGAGATAGAAACGTTTCTTACGGTAAGATTGTTGAAACGATGGCTGAAATACATAATGCAGGCTTTACCAAAGTTGCATTAATCTCGGATATAAAACACAAGTAAATGAAGAATCAAGAGCAAAAAGCTTTTCAAAAGGATCTGATCATTTCTCTGGTATTACACTTAATTTTTATTGGAGTATTTATTTACGGCCTACCTTCAATATTTAAGAAAGTACCGGACCAACAGAACGTTATAACTTTTGAAATGTTGACGGTATCGGATATCACTAACGTAAGAGACCAAGGCGTTAAAACACCTGAACCGAAAGAAATTAAAAAATCTCAGAAAATTGAGAAATCTGCTGCCTCACCAAAAGAAAATTTAGAGCAAAAAGAAGAAACTCCAAAACAGGAAGAGCCAAAACCGGTAGAAAAGAAGCCGGAAACTCCAAAAGAAGAGAAAACCACACCTTTAAAAGAAGCTGAAATCGTGCCGGAGAAAAAAAAGGAAGAAGAAGCCCCGAAAAAAGAAGAGCCAAAACCGGTAGAAAAGAAGCCGGAAACTCCAAAAGAAGAAGATAAAAAGAAGCCAGCACCGATAATAAAAAAAGAGGTTAAGCAACCGCAAGCCAAAAAAGAAGAAACTGCTAAAAAAGCGCCTAAAAAACAAGAAGACGTAATTGATTCATTACTAGCAAACCTTGAAAAAGAATCGGAGGGTACTGAACGAAGGTCTCCGAATAGAACTCCTCCAAGCCCACCAAATGAAGGTAAGTTTGCAAAAGGTAATAACGCTGATGAAGAATCACCTTTGTCAATTACAGAAGAAATGCTTATAAAACAGCAAATTATCAAGCATTGGGATAAACCTGCCGGAATTGAGGGTATAGAAGTAATATTTCATGTAAGGTTAGATATAGAAGGCAACGTAACCATAATCCAAGTAAGTGGATTAACAGGAGACAAACAGCTACAAGTTCTTGTTGAAGAAACTGGTCGAAGAGCAGTAAAAAAAGCTAGCCCGATAAAGAATTTGCGTCCCGAGCGTTATAATGTTTGGAAAGAATTTAAGTTACGTTTTGACCCAAGTAGCATGATGTGATAAAGATGTTATGAGTACTTATATTTACTTATCTGGCTATAATATAAGGCCTTTGCATAAAGGTTTACTTAAGCAAAATCTTATTATCTTTAGGAGATAAAATATGATCAAAACTTTTCGGAATTTAATTTGTTTGGCTATATTTTTCGCCATCCCTAATATTTTTGCTATAACAACCATAGACATAACAGAGGGCAATATTGACCCTATACCAATTGCCATAAATGAATTTTCTGGTCATAATCACGCTGATGTAAAAAGCGCCGAGAATATAGTAAAAGTTATTAAAAACGATCTACATAATTGCGGGGTATTTCGCCCTATTTCTAATGCCGCATTTATAGAAAATAAAATAGGTGTAAGTCATAAACCTTTATTTGCCGCCTGGCAGCAAATAAATGCGAACTTACTAGTTAACGGTGAGGTTCAAAGGCTTGACTCCGGTAAGATAAAGGTAAAATTTATTCTCTGGGATACCATACTTGAAACTCAATTAGTATCTGAAACGTTAGAGCTTTCTGAAGCAATTTGGCGCAGAGGTGCTCATAAAATTGCTGATAAAATATATAAAAAAATAACTGGCTATGATGGTTATTTTGATACCAGAATTGTTTATGTATCGGAAAAAGGTGCTTATACTAAAAGAATAAAAAGAATAGCGATAATGGATCAGGATGGCGAGAATCATCGATATCTTACTGATGGTTCAACTCTTGTTTTAACACCTCGATTCTCTCCGGACGGCAGGAAAATATTATATTTATCGTACAAAAATAGAATTCCTCAGGTCTTTATGCTTGACTTAGCAAGTGGTAAAAGTTCTTTGCTTGGTAATTTTCCAGGAATGTCATTTGCTCCCCATTTTGCACCTGATGGGAGAACTGCTCTGATTTCAATTGCTCAAAATGGTAGAACTCATATATATGAAATTGATTTAGCTACTAAAAAGAAGACTCAGCTAACCCAAGGTGCTAGTATTTTTACTTCTCCTAACTATTCTCCTGACGGGAAAGAAATATTATTCCAGTCTGATAAAGACGGATCGCGGCAATTATATATTATGGATAGGAACGGTTCAAATATCAGAAGGATCAGTAGCAGCGGATCTTATGCAGAACCGACATGGTCTATTAATGATTATATAGCTTTTACCAAGGTAAGTAGAGATTTTGGCTTTACTATAGGAGTCATGAAGTATAGCCCAACATCTACCTATAGTAATGAGCGTTTGATTGCCAGCGGTTATCTTGTAGAAAGCCCAAGCTGGGCGCCAAACGGCCGGGTAATATTATTTACAAAAGGAAGTAAACCAAGCGCTCATAAAACAAGTGGTTTAAGTAGGTTACATACAATTGATTTTACCGGTTATAATGAAAGGGTGTTACCAACACCTTATGACGCTTCTGATCCTGATTGGTCAAAACCAAGATCATAGGAGCTGCTTTTAACTGGCAATTATTTGGCTATATTTTAGAGCTATTACTATAAAACGTAGAAAGGTATATTTATAAATAATGCTAATTAAATACACTTTCTCTAGAATATGATGGTTTTAGCGCAATCCATACTATCTGTTTCGTAAATTACCTTCACTAACAATAATTTGCTTAAACTTTGCAATAAATTAATTATAATAGATTAATTTATTGCCCATTTTCGCCCGTATGAAAAATTTTCTATTTTTAACCCTACTGTTATTAGTATTTCAGCAAAGCACGTTAGCTAGCTCACATCCACAGCATAAGATTAATATTATACCGGAAAAAATAGCTGTAGCTGAATTCTACGAAAAATATACGGCAATCGGACAAGCTAGACTTACAAACAGTAAGGATTACTTTGCAAAAGTAAAGGGAAAAGTGGATTTCATATCTAGTATTCAAGGTAATAAAATAGCAAAAGGCGATGTAGTAATAATTATAGATAAAGAAATTGCAGAAAAATTAAAATCACAAGCTGAAGCAAATTTATACCTTGCAGAATCAACTCATAACCGCAACTTATCACTTTTGAAAAAAAGCATTATCAATGTAGAGGAAATCAACAAGTCAAAAGCATCGCTGGAGCAAGCTAGAAGTGAATACGCAAAAGCTCTAAAAACCTATGATGACATGGTAATTAAAACCATGGAAGATGGTTATATAGGAGTAATCAGAACAAATATAGCAGATGAAGTAAAGGAAGGTGATTATTTGTTTAGCCTCACAACAAAAAGTAATTTTTATGTATTTGTGGAACTTCCAGAGATATTACGCGGCAAAATATTAACTTCGGACTCAGTTAGTGCTCATGGAGAAAATGATGAAGCTATATCTGGAAAAATTCTAGCTATATCAGATTATTTATCTAATAACGGCACTGTTACTGCCAAATTTGAATTTCCTTATAACGATAATTTGCTGCACGGAGCGTTTGTAGAAACTGACATAATTTTCAATAAGCACCAAGCTCTTGCATTGCCTGAAAAAGCTGTCTTAAAAAACAATCAGGGAGATTTTGTTTATGTAATTACTTCAGAAAACAAAGTTAAACAAGTATTTGTAACTTTAGGAGTAAGGACAAACAACATGATAGAATTATTATCAGATGAATTAAAAGAAGGAGATATGATAGTTCTTGATGGCTTAACCAAAGTATATGATGGTGCAGAAGTAGTAGTTAATAGCAATATTGAACATTCTGGCACTTAAATACCTAATTTGTTGTATAAAAAATAATGACCCTCCCCGCCCTCTGTATAAAAAGACCTGTTTTTACCATCGTACTTAGTCTTATAGTTATGACTTTGGGAGGGGTATTCTACACTAAACTACAAATAAGGGGTACGCCGAACATTGCTCCTCCCATAATTTCAATAAACGCTCAGTACTCTGGAGCTGATGCGCTTTATATGGAAAAACAAATTACTACAAGAATGGAAAAGGAACTTAAAACTCTAAAAAATCTAGATTTTATGTCTTCCGAAAGTAAAGTTGGACAAAGCAATATAACTCTTTCGTTTAAATTAGATACTGATATTGAAATTGCTCTAAATGACGTAAGATCTAAAATTTCTGATCTAAACTATATTTTTCCCGATGATATGAAACAGCCATCGGTAGCTAAGCTTGATTCAGATAGCTGGCCGAGCATTTGGATAAGTATTAATAGCGATAGGCACGATAATCTTGAACTCACAAAAATCGCTGATGATCAGATTAAATCAGAACTTGAGAAATTACCTACCGTGGGTAATTCAATTATCTTTGGCGGCCGATATTACACTATGCGGATAGAACCTTATAATACCAAGTTATTCGCCCATAAAATATCACCTTTTGAAATAGAACAGGCTATTACAAACCAAAACAAAGATTACCCAGCCGGTACTATTAAATCGGAGGTAAGAAATTTCACACTACGATTAAACGCATCACTAAATAATCCAAAGGAATTTGAAAATATAATTATAAAGAAATATGCGGATGGAACGATAATCAAACTGGGAGATATAGCAAGAATCGGCTTAGAGCCCCTAGAAGATGATGTAATTTTAAGATATAACGGCAAAAGGTCAATGGCCGTAGGGTTAATTAAACAATCAACAGCTAATATCATAGAATTATCAGATAGTGTTAGAAAAGAGCTTATTAAAATACAAGCTAATTTGCCAGCTGGAGTACAAGCAGAAATAGCCCATGATGCGGCAATTCCTGTTAAAGAATCAATCAGAGAAGTATTTTTTACAATATTTGAAGCAATTGCCTTGGTCGGTTTTGTAACTTATATTTTTCTAGCTTCCGCCAAAATAACTCTTATTCCACTTGTTACTATTCCTATTTCTTTAGTTGGAACTTTTACGGCAATGTATTTTCTAGGGTTTTCCATTAATACCTTTACATTACTTGCTATGATTTTAGCAATAGGCCTTGTAGTTGATGATGCCATTGTAATGCTCGAGAATATTTTCCGGCATAGTCATGAACTTGGTAAACCCCCAATACAAGCGGCATATGATGCTTCCAGTGAGATTGGTTTTGCCGTCATTGCTATGACTATTACCCTTGCTTCAGTTTTTTTACCAATAGGTTTTATTGAAGGGTTTCTTGGTAAATTATTTATAGAATTTGCATGGACACTAGCATTTTGTGTGTTATTTTCGGGTTTTGTAGCCCTTACCCTAACACCGATGATGACCAGCAGAATGATTGCAAGGTCCGAAGTCCCTAAACCAAAAATATTACAAACGTTTGATCTTTATTTAAATAAGGCTCAAAATTTTTATATAGACTATCTAATATTAGCAATACAAAATAAAAAGAAATTTTTTGCCATTTGCCTTGCCTCCACCGTAGTTTTAATAATCAGCTTCAAATATGTTGGCAAAACTTTTGTACCTGAAGAAGATCAAGCTTTCTTACAAGTTATATTTTCAGGACCAGAAGGATCAAGCGTTGCCGAATCGGAAAAAGCTGTTCTCCAAGCCGAAGAAATAATGAAAAAAGACAAGGATATATTTGGTTTTTTTGACGTTATCGGTTGGGGAGGCGGTGAAAATGCCATGGCTTTTGTCCCTTTGCAAGAATGGAGCAAAAGAAAAAGGTCACACCTTGATATCAAGGAAGATTTAAATAAAAAATTCTCTGAAATAGCCGGAATGTCAATATTTGCTATTAGCCCTAGATCACTCGGTACTGGAGGATCAGATAAAATGATTGAATTTAACTTACAAAGTTCTCTTGAGTATGAAGAATTTGACGTGTTATCAAATCAATTTATCGATAAAATGAAAAAAAATCCTTTATTCCAAAATGTAGAGAGAGATTTTAAATCTTCTACTCCGACACTAGATATTACAGTTAATCGTGAAAAAGCTTATAGATACGGAACAAGTCTTGAAACGATTGGTAAAACCGTCCAATACTTAATAGCCGGTAGAACCGTCGGAGATTTTAGAATGGGTAATGATATATATGATGTAATTCTTAAATACTCTGATTCTGAAAGAAGTAGCCCCGAAGATTTAAATAGAATTCTCATTAAAACCGATAATAATAATACTCTCCCTCTCCAGTCCGTAGCAGATATAGTAGAAAAAATCACCGTTAAGGAGTATAAACATTATAATACGGCAAAATCTATTACTATTACCTCCGACTTATCACCTAATAAAACTTTAGCCGATGCCGTCAAGGCTATAGAATCGATCGCAGCAGAATTGCTAAATAAAAATAATACTAAGCTAGAATACCTTGGTGAAATAAAGCAAATGAACGAATCTTCTGGTGGCATTCTCGTAACGTTCCTTTTTGCTTTAGTCTTCATATTTTTAGTTCTATCTGCACAATTTGAAAGCTTTGCTGATTCACTATTAATTTTAATGGCTGTCCCATTTTCAATGACTGGCGGTGTTCTTGCCTTACTATTATTTAATAACACTATTAACATGTATAGTAATATTGGCTTAGTTACTCTTATTGGTTTAGTTACTAAAAACGCCATAATGCTTGTTGAATTTACCAATCAATTGCGCCATCAAGGGATGAAAATTACTGAGGCCGTAGTACACTCAGCAAAGCTTCGTCTTCGCCCAATATTAATGACGAGTATAGCAACTATTTTTGGAGCTTTACCTTTAGTTTTAGCAAATGGTGCAGGAGCAGAATCACGCAACTCTATCGGGCTTGTGGTTGTCGGAGGAATGTTAATCGGCACTTTATTTACAATATTTGTAATACCTGTATTATATCAAACCTTTAAAAAAGAAAAATCTTTAGTAGATTAAATCAAGTTATGAAAATATTAGGTATCGATCCGGCTCTTTCTTCTCTTGGATGGGGCATAATAAAGCTAAACCATCCCAAAATTAACTATATAGCAAGTGGTTTGGTAAAAACTCATCCTACCGAATTAATGTATAAAAGGCTTTCTTACATTGCAAACGCAGTACAGAACATTATTGAACTTCATGATCCAGATTTAATAGCTATGGAAGAAACATTTATCAATATGAATGCAAGCTCCTCGTTAAAACTCGGTTACGTCAGAGGTGCTCTTATGTCTTTAATAGGAAGGTTCAATAAGCCTTATTTTGAGTATAAACCTAATTTAATAAAGAAAACAGTAGTTGGAGTCGGTCATGCCGAAAAGGATCAAGTAACACATATGATCAAGCTCATAATATCAGGCACTCCCGATCTTAAAAATTCTGATGAAACAGATGCCCTAGCAGTAGCTTATACGTGCTCCGTTTTTGCTAGGTAAATTTAAAGCACCCTTTATTTACCCCCCTTGTATCTGACTTTTAGGTTTTATTAAACTTAAAAAATGCAAAGAGAAAGGTATGCAAAATCCTATAAATAGCCATTTTAACTGCGATAAAAACAACGAATCTATGTGTAAAACAAGAAAGATTTGATTAACTAATAGAAATGTAGAAACACAAAAAATTGTTGCTATTACTTTAATATTATTTCTAATTGAAGTCTTTTTATTTCTAAAACAGTATTCGGAAGATATAACACCTACTAGGGCATAATAGGCTAGCCATGAATATTCTTTAATTTCATATAATAAACCAATATATGCCATTAATAATGTACTAAAAAGCAATATGATCACGGATAAAGAGCTTTCTTTAAAAGTTTTTAAACACCAATTATAGGTAAAAATCAACAATATCCCAACAAATACTGCTCCAAAAATATCAAAATAATTGTGGTAACCTAAATGTACTAAACCCCAGCCAATACCAATTAATAAAATGGCTATTAATACCTTAATGATAAGCTTATTTATTGATTTTAATAACCACCCATATAAAACTATAGAAGATTGCATGTGCCCGCTTGGAAAAGCAAACCCCTCTTTACCTAAGCTAGGAGCTAACGGTATCTGAAAAGTAATTTTTAGAGCTAAATTAAGTAACATACTTGTTAACAATAAACAAATTCCATGAAAAAACACTTTTCTATCAATCCATATATAACCTATGATAATTAAAGGAATAATTATGGTATCATGGCTAAACGTTAGAAAGAAGCGAGAGATATTATCCAACATTATAATTTCCTTATAAATTCTTATATTCAGAAAAAACTGCTTAAATTAAAACTATTTCAGCAAAATAACTCAATCAAGCAAAAATTTTTCCTAAGCTATCTTAATTTATTATGTTGTTCAAGCAGTACTTTTAAGCTTATAACACGGTAACATTATTACTGAAGGATTTAACATACGTTAATTTCTACAAATATTTGTTGATTATAAAAAAGAAAAATATTACACATTAGCAAAATTTAAGTTATTACCAACAAATATGGCAAAAATTCATTACAATCAAGGTCACTTAGAAGTTATTAAAATATATGAAAAATTACTTCAGGAAAATATTGCCTCCTCAAAACAACTAGCCTCCTCACAGTATAAGTGTTTTAGGAGAAGAATTAGTTGAAGAAGCAGCTTTCTAAAGCTGCTTCAAACTTTCAAACATTAGAAATGTACTTTATATATTGACACCTTTTATTACTCAAGCTGTATTTTTGAGCTTAAAGCTTAGGCGATGATGTACAGAAGAACCATATTTCTCTATGGCAGATATATGCTCTTTTGTCCCGTAACCAGAATTTTTTGCCCAGAAATAATATGGAAAATCCTGGTGCAGTAATTCCATTATTCTATCTCTAGTAACCTTAGCTATTATTGAAGCTGCAGCTATAGAGATAGACCTATCATCGCCTTTTACATAGCTTACAAAACGTTTATCACTAAATTTCATATTACCGTCTACAATTACTGCCGAAGGTTGCTTTATTAACCCTTCTACCGCAAGGACACAAGCTTTCTTCGTTGCTTCTAGGATGTTTATTTCATCAATTTCTTTTGGCCCTACCAGACCAATTGACCAGGCATAATTTTGAGTAATTTTTACGTATAATTCTTCTCTTTTATTTTTAGATAATTTTTTGGAATCCTTGATACCTTCAATTAAATTCTTTTGATCAATAATAACTGCAGCAGCTACTACAGGGCCAGCTAGTGGACCTCTGCCCGCTTCGTCTACGCCAGCTACTACCCCTGGGTAATTTGATTCAATAGATAAATCCACTTTCTTACTCCCTCATTAAATTTACGCACGCAACCATATTAATTGTTGCTACCTCGCTTCTAAGCACCCTATTACCAAGGCTTACAGAAATAACCTTAGGATTAGATATAAGTTTTTCCTTTTCACTTGGAGAAAAACCACCTTCAGGCCCTACAAGAATAGCAATATTTTCTTCAAAATTTTTTATGGAGCTAATTTTTACTCCACCGCTCTCCTCCTCATTTGCAAAAATAATCTGATCTACCCCATTAATATTACAAAACTCTTTAAGATTAACGGGTAAACGCAATACAGGTATTAGAAAACCCTCGCTCTGCTCTACCGACTCTATTATACATTTAGTAAACCTTTGTTGGTTTATATTCTTGAATTGCGTCCTTTCTGAAATCACCGGAATAATTTCTGTAACCCCCTGCTGTACAGCTGCTTTAAGTGCTTCTGTAAATCTATCTAGTTTAATAATGCACATAGCCAAAACGAGAGGTTTCTGATACTCGACTTCTCGTAATTTTTGCCCTATAACTACTTGTAAATCACGCTTATTAATTGCTATAATTTCAGCTTTAAATTCTCCATCAATGCTATTAAACAACCTAAATTCCTCAGAAATTTTCATCCGTAAAACGGCATTGCAATAATGAAAAATATCATCTCTTAAGGTTATGATTTGATTTTTAGCAATTCTAGAAGTAGTATAAATTCTGCTTAAGCTAGAAAATTTCATATTTAAATAATTTAAAATGTTAAAAGAGCGATCTCCAAAACAGTTATCGGATAATACTCTAACCAATAAAAACAAGGCAAGTAAAAAGGACAATAAACTTTTTTCAGAAGGGAGTAAAGATGAGGAATTTGGTGGTCCTAAAGGACCAGAACCAACTAGATACGGTGACTGGGAAGTTAACGGAAGGGTTTCGGACTTTTAAATACCATGCAACCTTTAAATTCACCTCAAAAAGAAGCTGTTGAAACTACCGAAGGTCCTCTACTCGTACTAGCTGGAGCTGGAACCGGTAAAACCAAGGTTTTAACTAGTAGAATAGCTTATATAATTAGCAATAATCTCGCCTATCCAAGCCAAATACTAGCTGTTACTTTTTCAAATAAAGCAGCGAAAGAAATGCAAAACCGAATTAATGACATTACTGCTTCTGATGGTTTAAATATAGGTACATTTCACTCTATCTCTACGAGAATATTGAGATCTCATATTCATCTACTTGATAACGGTATGAATCGAAATTTTAATATTATTGACCAGGATGAGCAAATAAAATTAGTCAAAAACATTGCGCTTGAAAATAATATTGATATTAAGAAATATCCTCCTAAATTACTGCATGTTATTATCTCTAAATGGAAAGATCAAGGGGTTATACCTGAAAAGGTTAGCAGCTCTGATACTACCACCCATGAATCACAACTTGCCTATCTTATCTATCAAAAATATCAAAAAATCCTACAGGAATCCAATGTTGCCGACTTTGGTGATCTGTTATTATATTGCAATCAATTACTTATCAATAATCCTGAAGTACTTAAATATTACCAAAATAAATTTAAATATATTTTAATTGACGAATACCAGGACACTAATGCTGTTCAATACGTGTGGGCGAGAATGCTTGCAAGTGATCATAAAAATATTTGCTGCGTTGGGGACGATGATCAATCCATATATAGTTGGCGAGGGGCTGAGGTAAAAAACATCCTCCGTTTTGAAAAAGATTTTCCAAATGCAAAAGTCATTAAACTAGAACAAAATTATCGCTCCTCTTCTCATATTCTGGAAGCAGCATCTAGTATCATAAGAAATAACAAGAACAGACATCACAAGAATCTTTGGACTGAAACACAATCACAGGAAAAAATAAAAGTAATTTCCTGCTGGAATGAAAAAGAAGAAGCCAGATTCGTAGCGAACCAAATAGGAAAATATATTAATTCTAAACAATATAGTGCCGGTCAGATTGCCATTCTTGTCAGAGCTGGGTTTCAAACCAGAGCTTTTGAAGAAGTGTTTATCAGTAACGCCATGCCTTACCAGATAATTGGCGGATTAAGATTTTATGAAAGAATGGAGATTAGGGATTTACTTGCTTATATCCGTCTTGCGATCAATAAAAATGACAATCTAGCTTTTGAAAGAGTAATTAATGTTCCAAAAAGATCAATCGGCAATGCTACCCTAAAAAAGATTAAGGATAAAGCCACCGATTACTCTGTTTCAGCATTTAGCGCTTTAGAAAAAATGATTAAAAATGATGAGGTTAAAGGAAAAACCAAAGAAAATCTTCAGCTTTTTGTTACACTAATTAATCAAGCATCTTTAAGATATGAAAGTGAATCCGCATTTGACGTAACAAAATTTATCCTTGAAAAATCCGGTTATTTAGCGGCTCTAAAAGAAGAAAAAACTGAAGAATCAAGAAACAGAATCGAAAATATCAATGAAATGCTAAAAGCCATAGACGAAGCCGGGAATATTAACGAATTCGTTGAACATGCAAGTTTAGTCATGGATAATGAGATACTTGAATCTGATTATGGCGGCACGGTAAAAATTATGACCTTCCACGCCTCAAAAGGCCTTGAATTTGATGTAGTATTTCTACCAGGATGGGAAGAAGGAATATTTCCCCACCAAAAATCTATGTTAGAACAAGGAGATAAAGGATTAGAAGAAGAAAGACGCATTGCTTACGTAGGGGTTACCAGGGCTAAAAAGGAGTTATTTATTACCTATGCCGAAAGCAGAAGAATATTTGCTGAAATATTAAACTCAATACCTTCCCGCTTCTTAGCCGAAATTCCAGCTGAAATATGCCATAAAATTTCCAGTTCAAACCAACTAAATTATTTAGGCTCAAAACATAGTTTTTATTTTGAAAATAATAATACCGCTGCTACTTCTCCACCCACTTCTAGTAAACTTATCCCTGAAAGCCAATCGAATGAGAAACGTCCCGGGAACAAGATCAACCACGAAAAATTCGGCGATGGAATAATTATTCGAAAAAACGGCGATAGCCTAGATATAGTTTTTGAAAAATGTGGGTTAAAAACTATAAAGGAAAGTTATATTAAATTAATTTAAAACATAATGTATAAATTAATAATTTGACAATTTTTCTTTAAACCTCTTGAAATATATTTTTTTATTATAAAATATATATTGTAAATACAAATATTATAAGGAGGAAATCATGGCATATTTACCAAAACTAAGATCCAAATCAGAATCTATAAGAACAAGGGATAGTGTATTTGATGACTTGTTTAATGAACTTTATTCTTTACCAACCTCTTTTTTATCTAAAAGTGGAGTGGACTTATCTCCTAGAATTGATATATCTGAAACAGATGCTGCGTATAAGATAGAAGCGGAACTGCCGGGAATAAACCAAAAAGAAATAGATGTAAAAATAGATAACAACATTCTTACTATAAAAGGAAAAAAAGAAGATATAAAAGAAGAAAAAGAGAAGAACTACCATTTAAGAGAAAGGTATTATGGAGCATTCCAAAGATCAATTTCTCTCCCTAATAACATTGAACCAGAAAAAATTAAAGCGAGTTTCGAAAACGGAGTTCTAAATATATCAGTACCGAAAAATGATAAAAGAACCCCTAAAAAAATAGAAATAAGTTAAATAAACTAAATAAGAATAATGAGGTTAGTATATGAATGTAACTGATCAAAAATCACTTGATTGTAAATGGAGCAATTACAAGGTTATATTAGCTGTATTAGGGTTTAGTACCTGCCTATTTTTGGCAGGTACTATATATTTCTTAGTAAAATGTTATAACCAGAATCAAATCATTTCGGAACAATTATTAGAGTACAAGAATCAGTTTAATTATAATAACCCCCAGCAGCCATTGCTTATGGATGATAATTTTGAGCGTAGAATGAAAAAATTGTTTGATGAAATGAATTTAATTCCCAGACAATCATTATTCAACCTTATTGATCGTAATTTTTTTAATTCCCACATTCGCGGGGTAAATTTATTAAATGGTAATTATTTAAATCACTCTACAATTGAGGTATTAGATAAAGAATATCTAATTACGCTGACAATACCAGGATTTACAAAAGAACAAATAAAATTAGAATTAAATGGCAATATCCTGACAATTTCTGCGGAAAATAAAGAACAATCAGATAAAAATAATACTAAAAAAAATATAAGTAGTAAATTCAAACAGGTAATTAGCTTAAATAATGATATTGAACGGGATTCCATCAAGTCATCATTAAAAGACGGAATATTAACCATCAGTATTCCACGTACCCAGCAAGAAGGAGAACCTCAAACCATAAACATTGAGTAACATAACTTAAAACCCAATATTTATTGGGCTTACTGGCGGATTGCCTAGGAAATAATAAATAATTTTGAATAAACATCAAATAACTATGGCTTAAATCAAAATAACTCTTATTTATTTCCGCAAAGCTTTTTATATTCCTTATTCAGTTCTACTACAGTCCACACCCAAACTATACAGATAATTAGAAATATAACCATTAAGAAAGTAGAAATTGAATGATAAGTAGCAGTGGGAATTATAATAAAAATCATTGACTGCACAAACGCACTTGCCGATTTACCAAGTTTCGTACCGATCATATCTGCCGCTGCCTTACCCTTGGTTTTTAATTCATCCTCAAGTGGTACGTATGCCATTTCTTTTGTACTATCAAAAAAAGTGTATTTACTTGACTTGCTGAAAACATTTTGAATTGCTCCGATCAAGACTGCAAGCATTAAAGGATCAGTCATAACGAAAAAGGTAACTAACAAGCTCCCTACAGCATCAAAATTAGATATCATAAAGAAGAGGCTTCCGGTAATTAAAACCATAAGCGGGGTAATAATAGCCGCAGAAAACCAACCAAGCCTTCTAACAAGATTTGACCCCACAATAACAAAGAAAATAGTTAATAATCCTGTATAACTAAGATAACTGCCAACAAAAACAGCAAAGTCCGTAGGATTAGTGTAGAGTTTATTTGCTTCTGCTTTCCAAGGGCCTTCAACTAAATTTATAGCCAGTCCGTAACAAAATAATAAAACCGTTATAAGCCTTATGTATCTTGATTCAACAATCATTTTGAAACTGTCTTTTAGAGAAAGGTGATTTTTTTTAACCTTAAATTTTAGATTATTTATAGTTTCCTCATCAAGGATTTTAGCATTAATTAACCAAAATGCTACCAGTGCTAAGAGTCCCAATACCAGCACAACCGATATTACTATTTGTATAGAAACAACGCTTTTGTCAGCATTAGCAGCAAAATTACCGATAATATAATTACTTATATTTGATAAATTCATTAAAAAAGTACCGGCTATATAAAGCCCTGTTTGCCCTAGTAATCCAAATAAAGGATAAAATCTTTTTGATTCTTCAACCGTAGTAATTTTATTTACAAATTGCCAAAATAGTAAAGCAAATACGGCATTTGGCCATAATTCCGCAATGATATAAAATAAAGAAAAGCTCCAATTAGAAAGTAGTAATATGAACCATTTCAAATTCGGGTACAAAGAGCCAAGATACTTAGCATAGGCCGGATCCAGATGGAAATATTGGTAATTTGGAAATAAAACAAAAGCAAATAAACAGAAAAAACTTAAAAAAACAGACATAATAAGGTAAAAAATCGTCTCACCTTTCATTATACTAACTAACTTTACATAAATTATTGTTACAAGAAAAGCAGCAGGCAAAACTCCCCAAAATTTTAAAAAAGCAATTGTTTCAGCACCAATCATGGTATTAACAACACTATCTTTCATTGCCCTGATTAAATTCTGGATCAAAAGAATAGAAAACATAAGTAAGGTTATAAGCAAAAACTTGGGTAGTTCATGTCTCTGAACCGGCCATAAATAATCAATTATTTTGCTAAATTTTGAGGAAGATAAGTCGTTATTAAAGAAATTGCTGTTAGAGGTATCATTCTGAGGTTCTGACGCCATAATCTATATCTACCTGATAAATTGTTACTGGTCAGAGCCGCATAGTATATACTTTAAACTCTTCTGTCAACAGATATTTAAAACAAATTGCTTCTGCAATACAAAAACTTTTATTTACTATATCTTCAAAATTATTAACTGAAGTAAAAAACTGGTTTTAATATTTTAATTTTACCTTTTTATTCTTGCAAAACAAGATGTAGCTACATAATCTTTCTTCGGCCCATTAACCCTGAATTTTTGTATAAATTGGTTAGAACTAATAATTTCATAAGTTGTAGAATAAAAATCCTGAACACATTTGTAATTGCCGCTAACTATACTAGGTAAACTCGAATCAAATAATAAATTGAACATAAAACGTCTACTATTACGTTCATAGCTATATAACCCTAAATTTCCCATATTATCCAAAATATAATCATATTTTTTTTTTGCTTTGGATACAAAACCGTTAGACCATTTCACTTCTAAGGATTCCTGGTAATTTAAAATATGTGTATTTTTCTTACTGATATATACTACCCCCTTAGCCACAGCATTAGATAAAGAAGCCGATTTATCAAGAACCTCTCTTTCAATAACCCACTCCCCTGGTAGATAGCAAAAAAATAATAGATTAGTCATAATTATTGGTTTGTTCTTTAAGAAACTCTGCTTTATAATTTAGCACTGTTAAGCACGAAAATATCTAAATAAAAAAATTATTCATCACAAAAAGCTAAAGAATATGACATTTATCGAAGAATTTAAAAAGAGAGGCTATTTTTATCAATGTACTGACCTTACAACTTTAGAGCAGAAGACGACTCGAGGAAAAATAGCAGCTTATATAGGATTTGATTGCACCGCTGAATCTTTGCACGTAGGCAATCTAATGCAGATTATGATATTGCGTCTTTTGCAGAAATATGGTCATAAGCCGATTGTGTTAGTGGGAGGCGGAACCACAAAAATCGGTGATCCAACTGGTAAAGAAGAACTCAGAAAATATCTTAGTGATGAAGACATCTCTCGAAATATGGCTGGAATTAAGAAATCTTTATCTAAATTCATTAAGTTTGGCGACGGTCCAAGTGATGCCGTTATGGTAAATAACGCTGATTGGCTTGATAACCTTGGTTATATTGAATTTTTACGTAAATACGGGAGGAATTTTTCAATAAATCGAATGCTAACAATGGACTCAGTTAAAACTAGACTTGAGAGAGAACAATCTTTAACTTTTTTGGAATTCAATTATATGCTTTTACAAGCCTATGATTTTTATTACCTTAATAAAACATACAATTGCTCGTTACAGCTCGGCGGTAGCGACCAATGGGGTAATATTGTTACCGGTGTAGAGCTTATCCGGAAAATGAGCAAAAACGAATCATTTGGGCTTACTACTCCCCTACTTACTACTTCCTCAGGGGCAAAAATGGGTAAATCAGTAAGCGGTGCTGTATGGATAAATGAAGAGCATCTATCTCCTTATGACTATTATCAATACTGGCGTAATACAGAAGATGCAGATGTGGGTAAATTTGCTAAATTATACTGCGAATTTTCACAATCGGAAGAAAAAGAGTTTGAAACTTTAATTAGTGAAAATATCAACGAAGCAAAGAAAAAATTAGCTTACAGGGTTACAGAGCTTTGCCATGGTAAAGAAAAAGCCCAAGAAGCCTTTGATACTGCCATTAAAGTTTTTGAGCAGAAAACAGTAAGCCATAATTTACCTTCTATTTTACTAGATAAAAAGATTTTATCGCAAGGAATAATGTGTATTGATCTATTATGCCACACAGGTCTTACTGCTTCTAAAGGAGAAGGAAGAAGGTTAATTAGGGGTATGGGTATTAAAATTAACGATAACCTGGTTGTAGATGAGAATTTGATAATAAACTCAAACCATCTAAAAGACAAAGCAATCAAAATCTCTTCTGGTAAAAAGAAACATGTGTTAATTAAAATAGAAGAATAATATTTTCTCTTAGAAACAAGCGAATTTTACAGCGGCTAAAGCTAGCTTAAATTAGAAATTAACTCATGAGGAGCGCAAAATGTGAAGAAGGTTCACTTTACGAATCAACTTTATATCCATATTTCAGGTTCACAAGTTTAACATGACAGTTAACGCTGCATTTCCTATTAGGCAGTGGTCTCTTGGAAATAAAACCTTCTTTATCGGCAAGACCAAAAGTTTTTAACATTTTTTGCGTTTCAGAATGCAGATACTGTACCTTTACTTGAGCTGTTCCTCGATGTTTAAAACCAAGTAATTTAGCAGCCTTTTCTGATACATCGATTTCCCTATCACGTGCAAAAGGCCCTCTATCGTTGACAAGTACTATAACAGATTTGCCGTTCTCTAGATTCTTGACTTTAACCAGAGAGGGCATATGAAGGGTTTTATGCGCAGCTGTTAATAGTTCCTTATTATACGTATCCCCATTAGCGGTTTTTTTACCATGAGAACCGTCCTTATGACCGTACCATGAAGCTTTACCAACTTTAGCATACTTATTGTACTTTTTAGGTTTATAGGACTTACCTTTAATACTATATTTATTCCCGACTTTAAAATGTCCTTTATATTTTGTATTGTGTCTATCTTCCTTAGACAAAGTTTGGAAAGACTTCGGATTGCTTTGACAGGATGATAATATCACTGCAATAAGACATAACATTACTAGCGAGCTAGCGTTATAAATATATTTAAGTAACCTTTTACTAAACATACTCCCAAACATTACCAACTATCTACCGATTCCTGCTCGTTTTTAAAATCAGAAGATTCCCCTTCATCAATCAGTAATGTCTCTTCTTCTTCGTGTTTTTCCCCTGAAGATTTGGTTTTAGGGGTATAATCCCCTACCTTAACATGACTTACAACTTTTTGAACTCCATTAATATTAGAAGCAATGGTTGCTACTTTCTGCAGCTCTTCTTCTGACCTTGCCATACCAAACAAATAAACCACATCGTTTACTGTAATGACAGTATAATTAACAAATTTTATACTTCTATCCAGAAAAGTTTTTGATTTAATCTGACTTGTAATCATAGTATCCCTAGTATATTGGACAATATCAAATTTACCGCTATTTTTATCTACCTTAAGCTCATTTACTACTTCTGTTACCCCTTCTTGATCCCATGCAATTTGAACAGCATTAATCATATCTTCTTCTTTATCAACTAACCCTGTATATAAAACCCTACCTTGAACTACTTCTACTTTAATTTTAGTATATAATTCCCTAAAATTATTTTTTATAAACGAAGCTTTTATTGCAGATGCTATACGAAAATCCTTAAGAGCCTCATCTGCAGGCCTATCTTTGGCCAGTTCTGTTACCGAAGCTGTGGCACCGGTAAAAATAACAGGTAAACAACCACTTACCAGGAAAGATAATAATACAACGGTAATAAAAGGAACTTTTTGCATAAAAATAATTATTAAATCAATGACTACAAGAGCATTATACAAAAGAAATATTTTCAATCAATAGATTTAGTATAAGCTTCCAAAGCTCTAAAATTAACTTTAAGCCATAAAAACAAGAAATATCACACGCTAATGCAGATAAACCCACTAATTAAAAATCTAAGAAGAAGCACTAACCTCTTTAGTCCAGGTTAGATCCTTACCTTCTATTATCTCCATTGAAGAACCTGGAAAATTACCGTCGTGGCCTAAATACCTTCCTTTAAGGATATTTGCTAAAAATACCTCAGCGTGGGCATAAAATGACATCCTGTTTTCAGGTCTGGCAAGCCCATGTCCTTCATCTTTATAAAGTAAATACACTACTGGTATTCCATGCTTTTTCATAGCTGATACTATTTGATCTGACTCAAGCTTTTTAACACGGGGATCATGAGCTCCTTGTACAATTAACAAAGGTTTTTTGATATTTTTTACATAATTAAGAGGTGAACGCTCAAATAGAAATTTTTTTCCGCCTTCATTATCAGGGGAAGATCCTATAATTTTCTTTAAATGCGCAAAAACTGGCTTCCAGTAAGGAGGAATCGAATTCATTAAAGTCTCTAGATTAGATGGGCCAACGATATCTATTCCTGCAGCGTATAGATCAGGTGTCATACTCATACCCACAAGGGTGGCATAACCACCGTAGCTACCTCCCATAATCACTATTTTACTCCTATCAGCAATGTTATTGTCTATTGCCCATTTTACCGCATCTTCTAGATCATCTTGCATTTTTCTAGCCCATTGCCCATCACCGGCATTGATAAAGCTTTTGCCAAAGCCGGTAGAGCCACGATAATTAACACTAAGTACTGCATAACCTCTATTAGCAAGCCATTGGTGAGTAGCATTATAACCTTTATTGTCTCTGCTATTTGGTCCACCGTGGACATACAGGATCAGCGGAATTGGATTTTCTAACCGTGCACCCTTATCTAACCACCGAGGTAATGTTAAATAGCTAACCAATTCTAAACCATCCCGAGAAGTAATTTGCACCGGATGCATTTTAGCAAAAGAATATTCTTCTTGTTTTGAATTAGAAACAAATAAAAATCTAGCTTCTCCAGTAGCCCGATCATATAAATAATATTTATATGGACCATCATCTTGCATATAAACAACTATCCATTTACTGTCATTTTCTACTCTCGAGGTAATTTCAATTGTGCCATCATTAAGCTCCGATAATTTTTTTATATCCTCCTTTATTTGCGGATCAAGAATTATCCATTCTTTTTGCAAATAATCAATCGATACAGCTTGAATCTTTTTAGTAATAGGTTCTACTAAACAAGAGTCTATATCGGCTCTTGCATCTTCATAAAGAAGATCTCTTTTTAGAGTTGATAAATCTATTTCAAAAAGAGCTGATTTATCCCTTTGGCTACTATCAACCGCATAGAGAATTTTACCATCGGCAGTTATATGCAAAAGTGAAGTAGTGAGCATATCCTCTGCTTTTATTTTTTGGAATAACTGGGAACTGGCAAGGTTACCATTCTTAAAACTGTAAATTTCCCCTTCACCAGTTGGCAGCATCTTATAAGCAAAGAGAATTTTAAAATTATCGTCAATTATAAAGCTGAGATACTTTTCTTTATTTTCAAAAATAATTTCTGCTTTTCCTGATTTAACATTAATTTTATAAATATCGAAATATTCAGGAACTCTTTTGTTCATCTGAACTAAAATCTCATCTGGAAAGCTTTTACTCTTTTTGATCACCGAAGCTCTAACCCCTTCTTTTGGAGTAAGAAGGATATTTTCTTTAGTATTTATATCAATCGAATAAAGCCTAAAATTTTCGTCTCCTTTATTATCTATAGAATAAATAATGTTATTGCTATTTTTAGCCCAAGAATAACTTCTAATGCCTCTTTCCTTATCAGACGTAACCGCCTTTCCTGCTAAAAGATTATCAACTGGCGCAACGAAAACGTTTAGCACCCCCTTTAATGGCGCAAGGTAACTAATATATTTCCCATCTTCGCTCATCCGTACTGCAATTTTATCCGGATTACCAAACAATACTTCCCGTGGTATTAAACGATCTTCTTTCATAATTCCTTCCCTATTATTACCTTTAGCCACAGCTAATTCATAATGGATATTTATAATAATTAGTATAAATATTATAGTTAATTTTAACATGAGCCTGTGTTTCTAATATTGTACTTTAGTTAATTAGCGATAATACTTACTTGGTGGAATTTCTTGAACTCCTAAATTTTAACTTTTTGGTAAACCAATAAGCGAGAACTTTTGGATTATATAAACACTTTTGCTAAAAGCTGCTATAACCGCAAAGTTTCAACTATAGGCCGCTTCGCAAAAAGCTGATCAAAATCCCTGAACTTTCAAATTCACTTTTAAATAGTTTTTGATATTTAATAGCCAAACTCCTCTTTAGCGGTTTTTAATTACTTTTGGCAAGGGAAAGCAGATTGTAGTGCCCATTCTTTTACTTTCGGCTTTGATTGTTCCGCCGTGTACTTCAATAACCTTTTTACACACCGCAAGGCCTACTCCTCTTCCACCGGCAAAACTTTCTGTCCTTGAACTAACCGTAAATTCTTCAAATACTTCGTCTAATTCACTTGGTGGAATCCCTATTCCCTCGTCACTAATGCTGAAAATTATCGTTTCATTATCATTATCCCGTTTGATGCTAATTGCAATAGTTCCGCTTTTGGCGTAATTGATACTATTGATAATTAAATTATCTATTGCCTGGCTTAGGTAGTATTTATCAATATTTAAGATGATCCCCTCTTCAATATCCAGCTGCCAGTTCCTTCTGCTGGTCTCTGGCCCTTCTTGCCAGTGAATAGTACTTTCTTCCTCATTCTCGTATAGCTTGCGGCAAAGAGTAACCCTATCCTCTACTAGCTGACTAAAGTCCGTTTCTACCAGTTTTAAGTCATAACTTGGTTTATTCAGTTTTGAGAGGCTTGATATATTCGAATCAAATACCTCAAGACGAAGCGAGCTATCTAGTATCGTTTTAGCTGCTACTTTTCGCTGCTCATCATTTAACTTATCATAATCCTGCACCAGTACCTGAGCCATGCTCGATATCCCCGTCATCGGAGCGTGATATTCATGCGTTATATTGCGAATAAAACGTCCTTTTAATGCTTCTGCTTCCCTGGTCTGCTCCTTGTACATGTTTATCCGGCCACTTAGATGCTCGTTCTTTTCTTCAGTTAGCTCCTGATGCTCTTGTTTGGGTTTCAGGAAAAGAATTAAGGTACTAATAAGTAATAACAGTAAATAAAATATCTTGAATTGCGATGAGGCAAACTCAACATTATCTAAATTACCCGGGTAATAATTATTATAAAACACAGTAACCAAGACAATACCGGATACAAAATTAAATAACGACCATTGCCATTTACCTAAAGAGGAAATGATAACAACATTCATCATAAACACCATTAGCTGCACTTCAGAAAATCCACCAATTAACACCGTTAAAAAGGTAAAGCAGATTAACACCCAGAACATAATCAGATTCCAGAATATCCCTACGAATTTACTTTCCTTCCAGTTCCAAAGCCATAACGGATAACTAATTAAAATTGCTGAACTGCTAACAGCTATCGGATAAAGCACATCAAGTATATCTAGATGCTGAAGTCTATATTCTTCAGGTAATAAATTCGTGGTGGCAAATACAGAAAGCATCACATAAAAGCCGAGTATGGAAATTAACCCATCACCTTGAGGATAATTATTCTTATAAACCTCTATCAGGTTAAAGGACTTAATATCCGACCATAACTGCTGTAATCTCCTATTTCTCTCTTTACGAGCTTTAATTAACCCGCTCTCATCCTTAATCCCCACCCAGCCTCCAGGTTGTCTAAGCAAATAATGACTTCCCATAAGCACTACCAAATTTGATAACATTGCAAAAGGGAGGGAATTTGCAATTTTAATTTTCAGGACATAATCCCATACTAAAACTGTTGAAAGCCCAGCTACCATCCCTAGTATGACTGATTTCCCACTACTTCTAAATCCAAAAATTGCCATAATAAACGGAACAGTCACTATTGGCATATATAGAGAAGAGGTCATAATCATAAGTGTCAAAAAATTTCCTTGTCGTAGCGATAACAATAATGAAACGAGACCAATTACAATTGATATAATACGAGCAGATAATAGCTCATTTCGATTAAATTCTATTTTTAATGGTTTTAAAAAATCATGTACTACAAGAACTGCAGTAGAGTTTATGAATGAATCAACTGTAGACATAATCATTGCCATAATACCTATAATGGCCATTCCTTTTAAACCTAAATAAGCTTAGCTAAAAATAATTTCTTTTACTACTTCATCAGGATTAAGAAACGGATTAATAGACAAAGTTAATATAGTAATCCAATCAAGTATAAGTAACAGTAGAAAACAAATAACAGCAGAGATAACAAAAGATTTTCTTACTTGTATGATATCCTTTGCCATAGCAATCCTTTGAAAAATTGCAGGATTAAACGCTGGAGTAATAAAATATAAAAAGACAAATAACTTATCCAAAGATAATGCGTTAGAAAAATTAAAAACTTCTTTGTAATCAAATACTGGATGAGTAGTTAAAGTATTAATAATAATATTAGTATTATCAATACTGTTCAAAAGAGCATAAGCTATAACCGGTATAACAACTATAAAAGTCAAAAACTGTATTATATCTGTAAAAGTGACCGACTTTATCCCACCTAAAGATGAATATAAAGTTATTATAAATGCAGCAATAATAGTACCATAACCGCTTGAAATATCAAGTACATAGCTAAATAATAGACCAGCGAGTTTTAGCTGTATTGCTATTTTTCCTGTTATGCCTATAAAGCCAGCAATTGCTGTAATTATTCTTACCTTTTGACCAAACAAATCACCCATAGCTTCTGCTATTGATAATTTGCCTAAAAACTCACCCATACGCACAGCAAATATCATACCAATAAGTAACAAACAGATAGGATCTCCTATATCGGACCACATAGAATAAAGACCTTTAGAGTAACCTTCAGAAATAATATTATAGAAAAAACTTCCACTAACCCAAGTAGCTACCAATGTAGCTACCAATGTAGCTACAATAGTGGCGGTACTAAAATCTCTATTACCTACGGCATATTCTTTAATATTCCTAATACCATGGCTAGAAGCAAGCCCT
The DNA here is from genome assembly GCA_037101405.1 of Candidatus Megaera polyxenophila. Taxonomy (NCBI): domain Bacteria; kingdom Pseudomonadati; phylum Pseudomonadota; class Alphaproteobacteria; order Rickettsiales; family Rickettsiaceae; genus Candidatus Megaera; species Candidatus Megaera polyxenophila. Next base: position 429,637 of record AP017964.1, read on the forward strand.
AGAATTATAGTAGCTATTAAAAACCCAATAAAAATTCCTGAATCTATGTCAAATTCCATGTTTGAAGTGTATTTTTAAATTACGTAACCCATAGTTGATTAATATATAAGCTTTTTAGGCAAAAATAAACAGGAATTTTTGCTCTAACATTTATTTGCCTTCCTTATTATATTTAGTTAATTAGCGATAATACTTCTTGGTGAATCTTCTCTATTTCTTTGTTCCTACAATTGATTGTCTTGATCCGGTCTATATACATACTTGCAATAAGTTTGAACCTTTCGTAAACTGCTTGGTGAAAATTCATATTTTTATCTTCAAACTTATTTACGTCTCCCGTTTGGAAGCTTCTTTTTATGCCGATTTGCGGTTCTAGATCCATAAAAAATGTAACATCAGGCATAACAACTCTGTGATCATCACTTGCTCTCATTAATTTGTTATGAAGGTCAAAGATATCTTCTATTGTAAGATTGTCTCCTGCTTGATAACAGGCAGTAGAATCAACAAATCTATCACAAATAACTGTATATCCATCCCGCAAAGCGGGTACGATTAACTTGTTAATATGCTCATATCTAGCAGCCATAACCAGCATTAACTCAGAAACATGATACAAATGCTGATGAATCAGAAGTGTGCGAATTTCTTCAGCCTCCTTAGTGCCGCCTACCTCACGTGTATGGATAACCTTAATACCTTTTAAAACTAAATACTCATAAAGTTTCCTACTCTGGGTAGACTTACCACTTCCCTCTCCCCCTTCAAAAGTAATAAATTTAGGGTTGTTCCAATTTTTCATCACTACTATTCATCTCATTTAACCTTGAAACAGCCCTTTGAAATTCAGCTAATCTCTTACCGGAGGTATATATTAAAGACGGCTCAGCTTCAAGTAAAGCAAATAATAACACCTTATAGAAATAAGCATTATCAATAAAATTAATAACTCGGATAATAATATTTGTTTCGTCTTCAGCAACTCGCCTTACACCTTCGAGTACTATTATTCCAAATCTCTGACAAAGTTTTACATAATCTGCATAACCAAAATCCTGCATAAATAGTTCATCAAAGTTAGTAAATAAAATGTTTTGATGAGTATTAGCAAAAATCACTTCCCGGCCAAACACTGCAAATTTACCTGGATAAAGCTCTTCACTGGAACATAAGCTATTCTTAATTCTATTAAAGGCAGTATTATTTTCTTCATTAATAGGAAAAAGTATTTTATTCCTGGTACTTGCTACTTTCTCTAAACGATAATCTTTTTCATTATCTAGATTCAAAACCATAAAATTTTTCTTTATGTTTTCAATAAAAGGTAAAAATAATTCTCGCTGCAGACCATCTTTATATAAATCATCGGGAGCTGCATTAGTAGTTAGAAAAATAAAAACCCCGTTTTGAGATAAAAACGAAAATAACCTCATTATAAGCATTGCATCCGTAATATCCTTTATCTCAAATTCATCAATACACAAAACTATGGCCCCACTTGCAATTTCATGGGCAAGGTTTTGAACTGTTTTATTATCTCCGTTAGCTGACTGTAAACTATGGACTTTGTAGTGTAGCTCCTGCATAAAATTTTGAAAATGAATAAACTTTTTTCCAGCTAAAATCGTTGCAAAAAACATTTGCATAAGCATCGTTTTTCCGCACCCTACACCACCATAAAGATAAACGCCTTTAGGGCTTTTTGAATTTTTGAATTTGGCTAGAATATTTTCTACAAAAGATCTTTTATTTATGGACTCAGCTAATCTCTTCAAGCCCTCATATAAGAGATGTTGCCTTTTATCTAGAATTATATTCGGAAAACTGAAGCTAAAATCCATTTTAGCTTTTAGGTTCATAGTTAAGAAGCTTTGGTTCTCTTATTTCCGCAACTTTATCATACAGACCTAAATATGCAGCTATTGCGAGGAACAAAGCATTATTTTCTGACGGTTTAACAAGACCAGCCAAAGTCCCATAAATGGCATTTACGGAACTTCTTGAGCATTTGATATACATCTGGGCAATTTCAAAACACGGATTGCTGATAAAAGCTGATTTCAGTATTTTAAGTAACGAAGCAGAATTATTGATATTTACGTTTAATTCAGTATACAAATTTAATGCATCTAAATAGCCCGGTTTAAGCTCTAAAGACGATTCTAAAAATTTTACTGCTTCATTATCATTACCCGCAGAAACAGCATCTCTAGACGCTAAGTAGTAATAACCTGATATTTCTTCTGAGTAATGCTCCAATAACTTCATGTCGGCTCTTTGTAATTTAGAAATAACAAATATCATTTTGTTCCAAGCCGCAGTTTTTGCGTAAATCCTAATTAGCATAATCATAAGGGAAGGCTGGGTATCATTTTCATTGAATGCCTTATTGGCATATTCTTCTGATTCTGCATATCGTCCATTATCAAAAAAGATTTGTGCCAGCCTTTTTGCAGCATATATACTATAATTCTTTTTACCGACTAAATTACGAAGCCTTTGAATTTGCACGTCCAAACTGCTTGATGATTCTGCGAGAACAAGATTTGAAAACTCCATGCAGTTTTCGCCCAAATCTGGTAAAAGCTTATTTGCTACCTCTAATGATTTCTCCTTATTACCCATGATAAGTTCTGAGATTATTTTTAATAAACACTCGTTTATTTTTTTTAGCTTTCTCTTATGCCAGCTACGGCTTATGATAAAAGGTAAATCAAATATCGAAAAGATAGTTTTTAGCCCTATCATTAATAACAACTGAGCAATTAAAAAGACGGCAATTAAAGTAAAGGTGGTTGTTTGAATCTGATAATCTAAAACTGATATATTAACAGCTGAGTCAAATTCACTAATGGTATTAAAACCAAAATAAAGAAGGAAGAAAATCGTACATAAAATCAGAAATCTAATCATGTTTTTACTCAAATAATTTTATATCCCAAAGAATAACTTCTTGATTGTTGATATAACGCATACGAAAAATACGCCTATTATAAGCGGCAATTCTTAGTTACTATTCCAAAAATTCCTGCTGCAAATCAATAGAGAACGCATACTCAATAAACGAACCAATTTTATTTTCAATTTTTGCTTTTAATTGTTTCCTTTCCTTATAAAAATCAGTTTCTTTTTTAATTTTTAAAAATTTACTAAAAATATCTGTATCAAATAAGAAAACCTGCTCATAAGACGGAACATTCTGAGCTAACATACTATCATAACGTTTGCACAACACCATTAGTTCTTCAAATTCTTTTGGAAGTTCAATCTGCATTATAATATCCAAATTCTCGGAATACGATTGATCTTTATAAAATTTTTGCAGGAACTCATTAACATTGGCAAGATAAATTCGGTAATCATTCAAGTCATTAATCAGGTTAGCATTAGCAATTTCTTGGCTGTTATCAGTAGCAGTATCTGCTGTATTATCATACGGATTTAAATCCTCCGTATCGTTTAGCGCATCTGGTTCTCCCTCATCCAAATCTGGTGCAAATCGAGGTAATTCTTCGCTATTCTCAAGACAACAACCATTAATATCTTTTGCCGTTTCATCATGCCTGGCTTCTTGCTGTTGGTTTTTGTGGGAAGGGAATAGATTCAAACGATCAAGTGTACTAAGCCATAATTCTTTATAAGCAATAACAAAATACAGAACTAATCCGAAAGCCACAAGGAAAGCTAAACCAGCTATTCTAAAATTAGTTTTTTGCAGAGCGGGTTTAGGTTTTATATTTACTGCTGAATGATCATCATTTTCAAACTTTTTCTTTTTGTTGTTTTCTGTTGAGGTCATAATTCTCTAATTTTTCCAGGATTTGATCTGCATAATCGCAAGTCACAATTTGTCTAAAATAATCCATTAGCAGCTTCTCTACTTTCGAACTTATAGCAATAATTACTGAATTTTCTATATATTTCAATAAATCATTTACTAATATTAATTTTATCAGGGTTTTTGCGCAATTTTCTGAATATAGGGGAATATAATCCACACCACTTTTTAGGATTTGAATCTCCCGCTCCGATAAATTATCTTTATATCTCACTTTGTAAACATTTATCATTTTAATTCCATGCGGCATCCTGGTGCTAATCATATTACTGGAAAGATAAATAGCATGGTTATAGATATTGTGAGGTAATTTGTCTGTAAGTTCGGTTGCCGAGTAAGCAACATATTGAACATTATAACCTTTTTGCCTAGCTATTTCTGCACTGGTCGCTCCTACTACCCATACATTTTTTGTACCTTCATCAACAGGCAGAAGGTGTGCAGCTCTTTTACTTGTAACAATTATATCTGTAAAATCTTCGAGGACCGTTATGTTAAAAGGTAGGTTGACATGTTCAATTAAACTTAAATCTAAACAGGTATACCCCTTGGGAACAAGAATATGCCTTAAATAATTATTATCTTCTTCAGATCTTGTAAGTAATATTTTTTTTGCCATAATGCTCTTAGTAATACCATTCTACTAATGCTTAATGCTATCACGTAGGCTTCTCTTGTCAACAGTACAAGCAATAGCCAAGTAGTTATTTCTTTGTACTATAAGGATTATCAGTTTTAGAAAAATACATTCTTATCGGCACACCAGGCATGGAAAAATTCTCTCGCAAGGAATTGAGCAAATATTTAGTATAAGCTTCGGTAATACTATCAGGATCATTCGAAAAGAATTTAAAAGTCGGGGGACGTGTTTTAATCTGTGTAACATATTTAAGCCTAACTCTTCTTCCCAATTTTTTCTGAAGAGGTAATTGATGAGTTTCAGTAGCAAACGCAAGCCAATCATTAAGTTTACTTGTTGTTATTTTTTTATTCCATAAATCATACATTTCTACAGCTCTATCTAATACTTCATTCGTTTTATGCTGATTTATCGCAGAAATGAAAACCACTGGAATGCCTTTTACCTGAGGAAGAAATTTTTCTAGCTTATAGGTAAATTCTTCTTCATAATTTCGCCTTAATGTTATTAGATCCCATTTATTGACTGCAATTACTAGGCTTCTACCCTCTTCAATTACGTAGTTAGCAATAGATAAGTCTTGTTGTTCTAAAGCAATTGTAGCATCTAGCATTAAAATAACAGTATTGGCAAATTTGATACTACCTATAGTATCACCCGTAGATAATTTTTCTAAGCTCTTAGTAACATTTGCTTTTTTCCTAAGACCCGCTGTATCTATAAGCTTTAAATTATGATTTTTATACTTCCACTCTATTTCTATCGATTCTCTAGTAATACCCGCTTCTGGGCCAGTAATTAGCCTTTCTTCTCCCAAAATGGCATTAATAAATGTTGATTTTCCGGCATTTGGTCTACCTACTATAACTATCTGGACTGAATCAGAAGTTTGTGGATTAGAAATTTTTACAACATCTTCTGTGTCTATTTTAGCTGCAATTGCCTCATATAAATCAGCAAGACCCTGACCATGTTCGGCAGAAATAGGTACTGGCACACCAAAACCTAAGCTATAAAATTCTTTATCATGAGTAAATTTTTTTTCTGATTTATTAGCTATAACTATATAATTTTTACTATATTTTCTAATAAAATTAGCAAAAAATTTATCAGCAGGTGTTACTCCAGATATGTTATCAACAATTAGACAAACTAGATCCGCATCGATTATGGCTTGCATAGTTTGTTGCATCATTCGATATTCTAACTGCCCTTCTTCTGATTCTTCAAGACCAGGGGTATCAACTACCCTAAATAACATCGGCCCAATCTTGGCATCTGCATATTTTCTGTCTCTTGTTACCCCTGGAAGATCATGAACTATTGCTTTTTTCCTAATACTAAGCCTATTAAATAAAGTAGACTTCCCAACATTTGGCCTTCCAACCAACGCAACTAATTTTTTATCCATAATTATTTTAAATGCTAAAGGACCATTTTTATCGTTTTAAAAACGATTTTATATTACTTAATTATTGCTTCGTGCCTTATGGTTATGCACTCTATTTCTTTGATCAAAATTTTTATGAAAAACTTTATTTTTATATCTTTTATCAGACTGAAAAAAAGATATACCACCAATCGTAGCGAAAGCAGACAAGAAAAAGACAGAAGCGATCATATAATGCCCACCGAATGCTAAAATGAGAACTGTCATGGCAATAATCCCTATTAAAGCAACTCCGCATATCTTCCCAAATTTAACTGCTCTATCGTATTTTTCAACATTAAGTAGTTCAATAGAATGGCGATAATTCTGTTCTTTCTGCGCCATTTCAATAATTTTTTTTATAGTCCCAGGACTAATTTCTTCATATGCAGCCATGACATCTAATGGCGGCATAATATGTTTATACTGGCTACTGCTACTTACAGCTAAATTAGACGTCTTGCTAAATAATGCCTTACTATAGCCCTTGTTCAGACCGTTAGCATCAAAAAATTTTTTAGTTTCTTTCATGGTTATTTCTTAAGCTTTTATAAGCAATATCAATATAATCTTCAACTTTGAAAACATAAGTAACAATATCTCGAGGTTTCGATAACACCGATTTAGTATATACAAATCTAAAAACACTAAAAAAGCCAGAAAAAAAACACCTTATCGTTTGTTTATCGCACATTATTCTTAAAAAAACTATGTTCAGTTATTGTTGGTTCTCCCCTGAAATTTACTGCATTATTGAACTTATTGCAACAAGTTCTAAAGTTTTTATCACAACTTGGCCCTAAGCTCACTTCTTTATGTTTTAATAAATCCTCATAAACTTCTTCCTCTAATGTAATTTGGTTATTATAATGAGCAATTATCCTGAAATTAATATTTTCCCCTGTTTTAGTAATAAATAGAGCACTCCCCAAGTTATAATATCCGTTGTTTAGTTCCATACCTGAGACGCTAATAATGCGGGATTTGATAGATTGAATTCCGTATGACTTCCTATACCTGCTAATATCGATGCCACATTTACTATCACCCAAATTTGCTCGACATGTTTTGCTATAAAGCAGAAGTAATGACTGATTGTATTTAACTGTTTCCGGTTCACATTTTAAAGTAAAATCTAAATCATTTTTTACAAATTCTGTAATGAAATAAGTTATTAATGGAAATAGAACTTTATCATAATAATAGGAGATTTTTATTTTACATCCTACCAAATTCATTTTTCTGGTAATACCATTTATTTCAAAAATTCCTGTTAAATTAATTACGTTTTCAGCAGAATCGTTAAATTCCCCTTTGGTTAAGATGATTGATGAAAATGGTAAAAATTTTTCGTTATTGGCTACAATTTCTTGGCCTGAAGAATTTAATTTTAGAACTGCTCCTGAGAATAAATATATTTCGTATAAATAGGTAAAACTAACCTCATATCTAGAATTTACCAATTTGTCATGCCTCGTGGAAAAGTTATGATTATTTCCTCTCATTCAAATACCTCTATTAGTAAAAGGTTTAATATTTCTATAGTTCCATCTGATTTTGGTTGATAATCAAAACTATCTTCGGAGAACCTAACAACTAAGTAGAACTCAAAACTAGCATATAAAGTTCTATCTTTTACCAATGCATCAGGAAGGAGCACTATTCCGTTGTTTTCATTAAGTTGGTATTCCTGAATCTCATCTTCTCCTGCATATAATTTTAAGCTATCTCTTTTAATTTTAGTAATTTTTCTGATATATGGGTATTTCTCATCCTGATAAATTTTACAAAGTTGAAAATCCTTCTTAATCCCATCACTTACACCAAGTGATTGCTTTTGAACGGTAAAATCAGCAATATCCCTTAATAGAAAAGCAAATCGGCTACCTCTTCTTGCTTTAAAAAAATTGTTAAACAGCCAAAATTCATTTTTGGATAAAAAGCAATCTTTCAAAAAATATTGCCCTCTATGGTACTCCTGATCAAGGTTTCTAATTTCTCTACCGGAAGCACAAATAACTTTTGAAGTAAAAAATAACGACCTACCTACTAAAAATACCTCGCAGCATGATGGAAATAAAACTTCATGAAAACTCATTCCATTAATTCTCTTTTTATCATCGTTTTATAGAACATAGTTAGCTTATTATGGACAAGGTCGCGGGCTTCGCTAAAGACAAGCTGATTTAGTTTTATCCCCGCAACTATGTAACTTGGAATTTTAAGTTTATCTGGCAGTAGAAGCTGCTCAACTAGTTTACTGATATTAATCAAGCTCTTTTTATTCTGGTCTCTTACAAAAATACAAATTTCAAATTCTAATAAATATATAAATTGTGAGGTCCTTGAATAATTTTCAAGCTTTACGAGATTAATCGAAATAAAAGGATAATTACCATCCTCTATGACCGATATATATACTTGATTTACATGTTCCCTAATCAAGGTTTCCAGAGTATGAAGGATCTTTAGCTGGAATATATGAATAAAATCTAATGACATTTGTCCTCCTTATAAAATTTCAAGACCTATGATATTTAGAAACCTGTTTTTTTCGCCAATATTAATTATACGTTTAATCGAGTATAATTTACGACGAAAAGAGATTCGTAAAGCTTTGGATAAACCATCCATATATCTGATTTTAAATAAATAATACTCTTCAGTAATTAAATTACCGAAATTCATTCCCTCAAGTGACATATATTTACATTCACTAAGGGGTATAATTTCCGCGAAACAATTGTATTTTTCCTGCCAGACCGGATCAGCAGAAGGGGAGTCCGCAACATTTTCTAGAAAATTAATATTATGAGCTAATTTAGCTATGAATGTTTTTTTATTCTTGGTCATATAAAGCTAAATATTTAAATTTTAAGAGACCGGTACGGCACGTATATATTTTTTATTTCGGACAAAATATTTGCTGAATTCTCGCCAAAATCATACATCATACCTATATGCGTTAGAACTCTATAGTGGACTGAAAAATCAAGACAAATTTTTGTAGATTTTGTTTCCTATTATCATGCTGCATTTTGTAATGCATTGAGATAAACATCCATAGGTTTTTTATAACCAATACTAGAATGAAATCTTCTATTATTATATTTATCTACATATATGTTAATCCCCTCCCTAAGTTCTGAGATATTGTTAAATTCATTTATAAATATACAATTATATTTTAGAGTCTTAAAAAATCTCTCCATAACAATGTTATCGATGCTTCTGCCTTTACCGTTCATAGAGATTTGTATACCGTATTTCTCGAGTATTTTTATATGTTCTGAGCCGGTATACTGACTACCTTGATCACTATTGAATATCAGCGGAGGTGGGTACTTACTAAGAGCGTCTTCTAAAATACTCGTTACAAGGCTTGCATCCATTGAATTTGACAGTTTATAACTCAATATAGCTTTACTGTGCCAATCTATAATTGCTGCCATATACATAAAGCCTATCGGGGTTCTAATGTATGTTATATCCCCGCTCCATACTTCATTTGATCTTGGTACGTATACAGACCGACTACCGTTATATATTTGCCAATAAGGCTCAAGGAGATATGGATATATCTTATGATCTTTATTCTGCATAGAGATAGATTTCTTTTTCTTTGGATAAATAGCCTCTATACCCATAATACCCATGTATTTGAGAGTACGATCTCTACCAATATTTAATCCTTCCTCTAATAAAGATTTATAAATAAAACGATAACCATACTCTGGATTATCTGTATATATTTCATCTATTCTATCCATAATCTTTTTGTTGTATAAGCTCATTATTTGGGGCTGATAATAAAGCATAGATCTATTTATCTTCAATAATTCGCATTGTCTTGCCATTGATAATTCTTTCAGCTTGGAATCGACAAGATCTCGTTTATTTGCTATATCCAAGCCGTTTAGCTTTCCCAACGCCCAGTCCCTCTCTATTGTAGCCTTCCCCAGAGCTTTTGCTAATTCATCATTTTGAGATTTTAACTCCTCAATTTCTGTTTTGTACTCACTGACTACTTTTGCCGGCTCAAAAGCCATTGATGCATTACTTAAAAAATGCTTCTTCCAATTTTGAATAGTCTTTGGAGTAATTTCATATTTCTTTGATAATTGAGATATAGTTACCTCCGATTCTAGTAATTCCAACACTACTTTAGTTTTATATTCTGCACTGAAATTTTTAATATGCTTTTTTGTCATATATTTAAATTATGTTTCTTTTAATTTTATATCTTTTGCGAAACAAAACTATTGATTTTACTGTCTGACTTCTTCAGTCCACTATACTCCTTGCAAGATAGGCTGGGGAATTTTATCCCCGAGACCTGCTTCATAACTTATTTCAAGTTTCTGAGATAGATATTTCTGATTAAATAATATTTTCTGCTTGTTGTCCTCAAGGTAGCCAAAATTTTCGGTAATATCTTTTTTATCTTCCCCATTAAGAAGAAAAACCTTTGTTATTGAGGCAACCGGTATATGTTTTAGCCTTAGATAACTAGGGGCTTTATCTATTAAACACGTAACTTTTTTTATACAAAAACTTAGTGCTAAAAACTGCTCAGCAGTAATTACTGCTGAGCTAATAAGGTTAGCAATTAATTTATCGTCGTTTTTATGAGGAACTCGTAAATAATTTTTTACTTCTTCAAGAGGCCATACTTCTCTTTCTTCAACTGATAAAATTTTATAAGTGACGTTATTTTGCATAAAAAATGTTTTAACTGGAAAATTTGGCAAATTTTAAAGCAGACGGTACAATTACGTCACCCCCTACCCTTTTTACGGCATAAAATTTTATAAATGGCTTATCGGTATAAGGGTCTCGCATTATCCCAACACCTGCTCTATCTACTATTTTATAAGCTACTTTAAAATCACCGATAGCTATTGCTAGCTTATTTTCTCCAACATTTGGCATATGGGAAATACAAAAAACAGGAATACCAAAAATAGTTTGTTTTAAAGGTTCTGATAAAGATTGCTGCCAAATAAATCTGCCGGTTTCATCTTTTAAGCCTTGGATCGAGGCAAGTGTTGACCTATTCATCAAAAAACTGGCATTAGCTATATGCTCTTCATCAAGAGCATTAATTAATTTAAGCAATATGTCAGGCGTTACCGCATTACCTGTATCTATTCTTGTAATGTCTTCATTAGTTAGTATCCCAAATGGCTTCTTATTTCCATCTCCGGTAATAAATGCCTCATTCTCAGCTTTGATAAAACTATCTGCTAACCTCTCTGCCAACCATGAATTAATGTCTATAGCTGAATCGTCAATTAATTTCTGAGTAGCCTTTGGCTGAGCATATAACTCGTGGACAGCAATTGTTTTTTTCTTAAGTTTTGGAGTCTCAGTAACTTCTCTTGCTTCAGCCTCTCCTATCCAACCGGAAATAAACTTACCATCTTCAATTATAAAATCTAAAGCACTAGTAGAAATTGTTTCAATCGAAGCTAGTTGCCGCATAACTGATTTTGCATTCACCGTACTAACTATTTTGTTATTTAAATTATTAACTATTACCACTCCGGCTTCACCTGTCGTAGTACTTAAAGATTTAGTAACAAATTCTGAAACTATACCTTTTCTTAAATAGTCACCGAAAGCTTTTTCTTCTTCCGGTCTACAGGAAGAAATATTAAAAGGATTAAATATAGCATTCTGCAAATTATTAAATTTATTTTCAAGCTCCTTATACTTGCTTATTGATTGTAATTCATTATTTAAAACAGTTTGCACATTATCGGCAATTGCTTCTATTTGTTTATGTTGAAGTTCCATATTCTCCTCTATTCCAAATTAACTAGCTTTTCTAATAATTTCTCAATTCTCTCTAGGGAACGATTAATTGGATGTTCAGTTAGTTTTTTAACATTTATTATTCCAGCATTTCTATTTGCCGGAAAGGTTACGACGCTTATCTCCATAAGATCTACTTTCTTGAGCAACCTAACTCCCTGATTATCATATTCAAAATCCTTAGCACAAAAACCAATGCTCAAACCATCTATTGCTTTTTGCCTTACAAGTTCGGTAGTCTCTTTACCAAGTAAAATTCTGTTATTTATTTCAGCTTGAATTTTAAGCCCATAATCATCCTCATATAATGACTTTATTATGCCAATTGGTTTTAGAGTATCATGTTGCCAAAGTAATTTAATATTTTCCGGCTTTGTATCTTCGAAAGCTCCTTTTTGAACTATATCGTTCTGACTATCAACGATATTAAATACACTTGCATACCCAGAAATTATGGTATTTTCTAATCCAACAGCCTTTATTAAAAAATTTTCAGAGATGTTTCCTCTTTCCAATCAAAACCTCCTAGAGTTGATTAATTAACCTATAGTTATATTTATAGCTCTTTAGTCGACAGCCACTAAGCATAAAATTAAAAAAATAATATAAAAATTATACAGTTCTTGTTCTTGAAAAAAAAATAATGTAGTTTTTACGGATATTCATAATTATTGGTGTGAAGATAAATATGGTATATATTGGTTTTATACTTATAGTTATAGGCTTGGGATTTATTGCTTCCGGTATTGTAGGTTTAATAAGATTCCGTGATTTTTATACTAAGATTCATGCAAGCGGTGTAACTGAGTGCTGCGGCATACCATTTTGCCTTGTAGGGCTTAGCTTTCTGCAATCAGATTTCAGCTCAGCTTTTAAGCTAATAATAATAGCCCTAATAATTTTGCTGTTAAACCCCGTGTCTACCCACGCACTAGCGAGGGCTTCTGTCCTCTATAAAATAGATAAAGATGGGAGAATAGAGTGACTGCATTTTTTTCTATTCCTTCAATACTAGAGCCGGAATTAAATCTTATACTTCTTATCATCAGTTCTTTCGTATTAATAGGAATTTGCTTTAGATTAATAGTATCTAAAAATTTAATTGAATCTATCCTATTAATGTCAGCTTTTAGCTTGATAATTGCAATATGTTATCTATTTATGGATGCACCCGACGTAGCGATGACAGAAACCGCTCTTGGCGCTTGTCTATCTACGTGTGTTTTGCTTAATCTGGTAAAAATAATTGGTGATGAGAATTATAAGTTAGTAAGTAAAACTAGAATATTTCTTGCGCTAACCTTGTGTGTAATTTTTATTGTTTTATTAATTATTGCAAGTTTCGACTTGCCTTTATACGGACAACAAAACACCGAAGTACAGTCACATTTGACAAAATACTATATAGAAAATACAAAAAATGATATTGGCATACCATCAATTGTTGCAGCAATACTTGCTAGTTACAGAGGTTATGATACTTTAGGCGAAACTAGCGTTATTCTAATTGCCGGCATTGCTGTCGTTTTGATACTTGCACGCAGGAGGGAATAATGCTGAAATATTTTTCCGTTTTAAAAACAGTAGTCTCATTTATAATCCCTTATCTGATTCTATACGCTATTTACATCCAGTTAAACGGGGAAGTTTCTCCGGGAGGGGGATTCCAAGCGGGAGTAATTTTTGCTTCAGGAATAATTGCTTTTGACCTTCTCAACGGCAGTAAAAAAACTCATGAATTTTTTTCAGAAAAAGCTCTCATTATTTGCGGGATATTTGGAGTGCTAATTTATGCATCTACAGGGCTTGTTTCATTTTTGTTTGATGATAATTACTTAAATTATAATTCAATTGCTAAAACTCCTTGGGTAAATCACCCTCTTACCGGTCAACATATAGGTATATTTTTTATTGAAATTGGAGTCGGTTTAACCGTTTCATCAATTATGTGTTTAATTTATTTAGTTTTAAAGGAGGATTAGTTCTCTACCATGCAAAATATTATTTACTTTTTTGCAGCACTAGTACTTGTTACTGGTCTTTTTATAATGCTAACTAGCGATAATTACTTACGTAAAATCATCGGCCTTGGAATATTTCAAAGTTCAGTTCTCCTTTTTTACATAGCTCTTGGTAAAGTAAGCGGGGCTATTCTTCCAATTGATATTTGCTCGAATTTGGTTAATTGCCCGTACAATTTCTCCAGTCCCCTACCGCATGTACTGATGCTAACTGCTATTGTAGTTGGATTTTCTACCATGTCCGTAGGACTTGCTTTAATATACAAAATATATAAAGAGTACGGCACTATCTCGGAAAGTGCAATAACTCAGCAAGAGGATAATTAATGACTTTAATTAATCATATCCCGGCATTACAAGTGTTAATTCCTTTTTTTTCAGCGTTGTTTTGTGCTTTAACTTTCCATAAATTCACTTCCTGGCTTATTGCTACTATTGCTATTATAACAAATCTAGTAATTACGCTTTACGGAATATCTACATCAGGCAATTTCCAATCCTATTCTTTCGGTAATTGGCAAGCACCGATTGGTATAGAGTATAGTTTAGATTATCTAAATCAGCCGATAATAATATACATAAACGGTGTCTTATTATTTTTCTTACTCTTTGGCAAACAACTTATTAATAAAACAATTACTAAATATATTGATAATAAAAAACACCATATGTTCTACAGCTTGCTCCTATTTGCTCATGCGGGATATCTTGGAGTACTTAGCACTAATGATTTATTTAATTTTTATGTATTTATTGAAATTTCCTCTCTAGCAACTTACGTTTTAGTTTCAAAAGGAAAAGAAGCAAAAGCTTTAATCGGAGCATTTGATTATCTTATACTAGGTACAATTGGCGCAACATTAATACTAATATCTATTGGCTTCTTTTTTGCTATCACCGGTAGCCTCAATATTGCTGATATCTCTAATATTCTACAAGTGAATTACGGATCAAGCGTGGCAGGATCAACAAAATTACATCTGTTAATAATTGCCATAGTGTTTTTCTTAACCGGAGCAATCTTGAAGATGGCATTTTTCCCATTACATTTTTGGATGATCAGATCTTACTCTGCTACTGCACCATTTATTCTCACTTATATCGCGGCTATCTCTAGTCTACTTGGAATATATATGATAATGCGCTTCTTGTATTTTACTATCGAAGTTAATCTAATCTATATACCATTTTCCTTAATGCTGCGGGCTATGGCAATTACGACCCTTATTATCTGCTCTTATTTAGCCTTAAAATCAAAAAATATTAAAAAAATTATTATTTATTCTACAGCCCTGCAAATCGGTTATGCTTTTCTTCTTTTATCAATTTGGCCAGCAAAAGCCTTGTTATTTCAGTTGCTGATTATTGATAGTGTTAATAAAATTGGTTTATTTACCCTACTTGCCCATATTGAAAATAAAACAAACAATTTAGATATATACTCAATAAAACACATAAAAGATTCACATTGGTTCAAAATCCTAGCAGCTTTAATCCTTCTTTTTAGTGCTTCTTTACCGCTAACTAGTATGTTTATAATAAAAATTAAGATATTTGAGCTTTTAATTCAGCAAAGCTTGTTGTTAGAATTTATTATCGTAGTAATTGCTTCAGTTTTCGGAATATTATACCATCTTAAACTTGCAAAAGCTCTTTTCTTTGCCAAAGAAGAAAACGGGGTAATCCAAATAGATACAAATCTACTAGGATTATTTGCTATTGTAACCATACATGTTTTCACATTATTATATATGCACGAAATAGCAGAAATGATTGGTTACCATACTTCCATGACCATAGGTTAGGTTAAGAATAAAAAGAGAGTAAATAATGACCAGCCCAATGCCTTTAAATTTTTTAATTATTTCTACTATGCTTCTTGGTATGATTAACCTGGTTGCACCTTTTTTTACAAAAGAAGACAGCAAAATCAGAAGCTTTTTTCTGCTTAGCATCAGCATATTTTTTCTATTTAACGTGATAATAATTGACGATTTATTTATAAACGGCACTGTAATAAAATTCACTTTATTAGATATCGGTAAATACTCTATAGCGTTTAGCCTTGAACCACTTGGGCTCATTTTCCTAACTATGCTTGCGGCACTTTGGATTCCGGCTCTCCTATATACAATAAAATTTTTAACCATTAATCACATTACAAATTCCAGTAAATATTTATTTTTTGTTAATTGTTGTATTTTACTAGGTTGCATAGTTGCTTTATCTGCAAACTTAATTACCATGTTTATAGCTTACGAATTACTAACGTTATGTACAATTCCGTTAATAGTTCATCACTTTGATAAAAAAACGCTTGCCGGTTTAAATAAATATCTAAAAATCCTATTGCTAAGTGGTATAATATTATTTCTACCAGCAATAATAGTTATTTATTCGAAAATAGGTACTGGCACATTTATTGGAGGCGGGTTCATAAAAGATTATTTTTCAGACTCAGCTGCTGTTTTTCTATTACTCTTTTTTATATTTGGCATAAGTAAAGCAGCGCTTTATCCATTACACGGTTGGTTACCTGCTGCTATGGTTGCATCCTACCCTGTCAGCGCCCTACTCCATGCTGTGGTTGTAGTTAAAACCGGTTTGTTTTGTATATATAAAGTTCTTTTTTATGTGTTTGGACTCGACTACCTACAATATTTATTCAGCGATTATAACTGGCTGGTAATTCTACCGGCTATAACCATATTATACAGTTCACTCCAGGCATTAAAATGCAATGAAATTAAAATGATATTGGCATATTCTACTATTAACCAGTTAAGCATTGCTCTAATTAGCGCTTTCTTATTTACTCCCAAAGGCTTAGCGGCAGCACTTATCCATATGATTTCCCATTCATTTAGTAAAATTTGTCTATTTTATTCTGCTGGTAATTTTTATAGCTTACATAAAACTTATTATATAAATGATCTTACGGGAGTAAACAAAACCATGCCCAAAACTAGTGCAATTTTCCTTATAGCTACTCTCTCTTTGATAGGTATCCCACCATTTGCAGGATTTATCAGTAAATTTTATATTATGGTAGCAGCAGCTAATCAACAAAACTTATTGGTAATGATAGTTATTGCAGTTAGCAGCTTATTTTCAGCGTTTTATATGCTTAAGGTATTAGGTTTTATATACGAACCGGTAAAGATAAAAAATAATAATACAGAAAAAACCGTTCCTATTTTTATGTTTATTAGTCTGGTTTTATGTATAATTTTTGTTATTTGTTTCTTTTTTATTCAGCAAATCATCAATATTTTTCTAACTTTTATGTAAAATAGGAATATATAAAAATGTTTTTTCACCCAGCAACCATAATGATGTTTTTTATATTGCTATTACTAGTAATTAATAGGCATAGCACATTATTTAAATTTGTTGCACTTGTTAGTCCTATTATTAGCTCTATAGGGTTATTCTTGGGTCAAGGTAGATACTCTTTTGAGTTATATAATTTAAAATTAATTTGGGAATTCGACGATTTTAATAAATTAATTGGGGCGGCATTTTTGCTAGTATTATTAACTGCTAATTCTTACGCTCTTGGTCAAAAAAAATATAATGAATTAATAATAGGTTGTGCTTATGGCGCTGCTGTATTTATTAGCCTTTTGGCTCAAGATTTTATTTCAATGTTTGCCGGCCTTGAAATAATGATGGTTATGTCCTCGATGATTATATTCAGTGGGAATAAAACAGGTTTTATATCAATTAACTATGCAAAAAAATATTTTTTAACTCACCTAGTAACCAGTAATATGATCCTAATTGGCATTGCTCATATTATGTCTACAAGCAATTCTTCCGAAATTATTTTGGTTACTAATCTAATGGAAAATCCGGAATATTCGCATGCCATACTTTATGTAATGTTTACAGCTATGGTAATTAACATTGCAGCCTTTCCATTTTCCGGCTGGATGGTTAATTATTATAAAGCAGCTTCTGCTTCTGGATTTTTATATTTAATCAATTTTACTACCAAGCTGGGGTTAATGTTGTTAATCAAAGTATTTTATGGATTTGAACCCTTGAAATATATAGGGCTAACTATGATCCTATATTCCGGATTTAAAGCAATTTTTGAAGACAATATATTTGCTCTACTATGTTATTTATCAATAGTTGCCATGGGAATGATGGCAATTGGCATTAGCTCTGGGAACAAATCAGCTCTTATTGGGGTAACGTGTTATTTATTTATCCATATTATTTACAAATGCCTACTTAGCGTTGTTTGTGCTACCCTTCGGGATAGGAAAGGAATTACCCTTTGCTTAGAACTGGGGAAATTTAAAAATACTATCCTATTAATATCGGCAAGCATTGGAATCTCATTAATGACCAATATTCCTTTTAGTTTAAGTTTTTACAATAAAGCAGGATTATCTCACCTATTTTCTGGGAATTTCTTTTATATAGCAATATTACTCTCCGGTGTGTTTACTATAATTTCTTTTCCGTGGAAAGAAGTTATAAATCATAAGAAAGTCATTCCTTTAGAGATGAATATTTACAATAAATTTAGCCTTATTTTTATAAGCTTAGCTTGCTTTGTTACAGGATTTTTATGGGTATTTACGCCAGTTAGTAATATTTTTTATCCGCTATATGAAATAAATAACTATTCTTATGAAGTGCTGAAACAACTAGCTATTTATGGCGTTTCTATAATTATCGTTATAAGCTTAAATATAACACGAAAAGAGAGCACCAGCCTCAATATTCTTGAAATAATTGGTTATGGTTTTGCTTATTTATATCATTACTGGAAAAAAGATAATCCACCTGAATCACCAAAAGAAAATTGGCGTTTAGATGTTTTAGAAGAGCAATTAATAAAGAAACTGTCTATTTTGCATAACCAGCAAACTGCAATTTTTATGGTAATATCTTTATTAATTGTTATGCTAGCTACCTTGCTTATTAGTTTATATTAGCTATAAGATGAAAGATTTAAATACCAACCAAAATTACTACCTAACTCTGTGGTTAAGAGTAATGTGCGGTGCAATTATTTGTATGATTTTTATTGGCGGGCTAACTCGTTTAACTAATTCCGGCTTGTCTATTACAGAATGGAAACCCGTAACGGGAATCCTTCCTCCTTTAACTGAAGCATCATGGATAAGCGAGTTCGATAAATACAAGCAGACTCCCGAATATATCAAGGTAAATAGCAGCATGAATTTAGCAGAATTTAAATCCATTTTCTGGCTTGAATTTATTCACCGAATTGCCGGACGCATTACCGGTATATTATACATCATCCCTTTGATGTATTTTTTATTTAATAAAACCATTAGCAGCGCAAAAATTTATATATATCTTATAGGGTTAATTCTGCTGATTAGCCAAGGGATTGCTGGGTGGTATATGGTAAAAAGCGGTCTTATATCTGCTCCTTGTGTAAGCCACTTTAGGTTAGCAATCCATTTGTTACTGGCAATTGCCTTATATGCTCTATTATTCTGGCAATTAATGGAACAGTCTTTTTTTAAAATATCTATCGGCGCAAAAACCATTTTAATACCAATTAACAACTGGTTAAATATTTGTTTAATATTATTATTTATTCAAATAACTTTTGGCGCTTTTGTTGCAGGACTTGATGCCGGTCTTGTTTATAATCAATTTCCGCTCATGGGAGACTCAATTATACCAAATGAAATTACTTTCGGAACATTTGGTTCAAATAGCTTTTATGATCCAGTATTTGTGCAGTTTATCCATAGGATACTAGCTTATATTGTTACACTAGCTATTTTAATTACTTGTTTTATTGGTTTTAAAATACAAAACTTACTGTTATCTAAAGTACTAATTTATTTAATTATAGCTCTTATATTTCAAGTCATGCTGGGTATTTTTACTCTAATTTATTTAGTACCGATTACACTTGCGTTACTTCATCAAATAGGCGCTGTAATACTCCTTTCTACCCTGTTATGGGCTAAATATCTAGCTGTAAATTAAAATGATAGAATTGCGAGTTGAAAACATTATGGAAACAAGGTTAGATAGATTTCTAAGGCAAAAATTTACCTATTTAACTCAAGGAGTTGTGGAAAAAAATTTACGAAAAGGGCAAATCAAAGTAAATGGTAAAAAAGTAAAAGCACATACTAGAATTAACAAAGGTGATGTAGTAAATATTGCTAATTATCTTATAAATGAAAATCTTATAATTCCTCAAAAAACTTTTTTTTCTCCTGCAGCCATCTCGCTAGCTGATAAAATTCTTAATGAATATCTTATCTTTTCGTGCGATCAATTTATTGCCATTAACAAACCACATGGTATTGCAGCACAAGGCGGAAGCAAAATAACTATTAGTATCGACCATGCTTTGCAATATTTGAATAAAACTGAAAAAAGTCAGTATAAATTAGTTCACAGGTTAGATAAATATACGAGCGGGGTTTTTATTATAGCTAAAAATCTAAATAGTGCCATTTTACTTGGGGAAGCTTTTAGAGAAAAACAAATCCAAAAAACTTACATAGCCATATTAACAGGCGATGTATCTTTTATTCCGAAAGAAGGAAGTATTGAAAGTTATATTGGTAAAGAAAAATCCGGAGTTCAGGAAATAGTGAAAGAAACTGAAGATGGAAAATTTGCAAAAACCATATATCAACTATTAGCAAACAACAACGATAGTGCTATAATGAAATATACCCCCCTAACCGGCCGAATGCACCAATTAAGGTATCATAGCAAACAATTAGGATTTCCAATTCTAGGTGATATAAAATATGGCGGACTGCCTTTTAAGAGGATGATGTTACATGCGCTAGAAATTACGATTCCGGCAAGAATCTTTGGTAAGGAGCAAGTAATCGTAGCCCCTATGGATAAAATTTTTGGGTCTTGTTTTTACAGCATTGATCCTTCATTAAAACTAAAAGAGTCATAAGATTATTCTTCGTCAAGTTGAAAAATAAAATATCCATCTCCAAGTGCTTTTATCCCTTGTTCTTCCTGCATAAGCCCTGGATCTAATTCTGACGATTTTTGATTAATTTCTAAATCAGTACGTTGTAAAGAAATACCTAAATCTGAATTTTTATCACTACCAGTTATTAGGAGAGAAGTATCATCAGGAAATGATTCCGATACCATTGATCCAATCGATTTTGACGAAAAAGGAATA
The DNA here is from genome assembly GCA_037101405.1 of Candidatus Megaera polyxenophila. Taxonomy (NCBI): domain Bacteria; kingdom Pseudomonadati; phylum Pseudomonadota; class Alphaproteobacteria; order Rickettsiales; family Rickettsiaceae; genus Candidatus Megaera; species Candidatus Megaera polyxenophila. The sequence continues at coordinate 450,553 of AP017964.1, forward strand.
GGGATAGGCTCAGATATAGCATGTAGTGAAATAGACGGACTTTCTTTTGTGGATTCTGAAGTTGTAACCGATACCAGGGATACTGAAGTAGTATTTTTTTCAGCCGAACCAGATAGTGGGGCTAAAGGTAGAAAAACATCTTCAGATTTGAATCGCTCTGGAGCAGAAACCTCTTCTTCCAATGGCAAGCTTTGTAAAGAGGACATAGACGTAAAGCTATTAGACACCGGCGAAGGAGATAAACTATAAATTGCATCGATTTCTATTTCTTTCTTAACTGATTTAGAGTAGATAACCGGTTTACCGACAACTAACTCAACGCTATTTTCTTCATCAGATAATATATTTTGCCCTATTCCAACAAAGCTTTTTTTACTGCCTCGCAATGGAATATCTAGAGGCTTGCTCAATTTTGACATGGTCTTTCCCTTTTTACCGCTGCCATTATACAGATTTATATTATACGTGCTACTAATTTTATTAGAAAGAGCGTGAAAAAACTAATAACTCTAGGATTCTGCCGGATATAAACTTCCGCGCATATAGATTCAATTAAAATATTAAGAAAGAACCACTTTAGCCGTTGAATAAAGTCCACCATCAGAGAACTTTCGATAAGGTGGGCTTAGTAATTACACCACCACGATGATGCAAGTGACCAATCCCTTGAAAATGCTTATGTCCTGGGGGTTTTTTATCTATTCTGACGCACTACGCAGCCCTTAAGTTACTTTTATCATCTTTCTAATTTTTCTGCAACTACTTTCAGTTCATTAAATATCGAAGATAATAGTATTTTGAAGTCTTCATTAACCTCTTTTGCTATACCTTCAGCTTCTACGCTTGCTTGCTTTTGCTTATTATCCAAAAGATTAAGTGCAACCATAACAAGCAGGAGTTCAAAAGAAGCAGAAGGGTTAGCTTGTCTTACTTTATTTATTTCAACGTCCAGTTTTATAGCAAGAGAATGAAGTTCCGCATGGCTTTCTTCCGGACAGTATAATTTAAAGTCTCTATTGCTTAGAGTTATTGTTACTATCGACATAATGATTTCTTATTTGTTCTAGTTCTTTAATATACTCTTTAATTTGATTAAGAATTACTGCACTGCTATTTTTTAACTCCTGATTCTGTATTTTTAAATCTTCAATTTGCTTATCTTTCAAATTTAGTTCGAAGATAAGTTTATCCACACTGCGATTAATCTGTTTTATAAGGTATATCAGAGCTTTGTTGTCTACTTCCATCGTTTACATCATCTGATTGAGTTGTTATAAGTAAGTCTTCAGGTTGTACCTTTAAAAAATCATATAATGCTATCACCAAAGCCAGTAAAATAACAGAACAAATAATTATATATTTTGTATATTTTTTAGTAACAACAGGTATCTCAGAACTGTTTAATACTTGCGTTGTCTCTAACTCATCACCCCGCTCATTCTGGGGATTAATTCCAAGAAACTCATAATACATTTTTTTGTATCCTTCAGTATAAACTTTCCCAGGGATTATATCGTAATTCCCTTCTTCAAGAGCAAGTAAATATTGTTTGCGAATATTTAGTTTTTCTGCAACATAATCAATGCTATATCCCGCTGCTTCTCTTGCTTCTTTCAATTTAGAACTCATAGTTACCCACTAAGTTGCCTTAAGAATAATTCGAATTTTTTATTAGCTAATATAAGCATATTTAAGTTAACGGTTTCCTGGAATTTAAGTTCTGTTACAAAATTGGTAAAAATATCAGCACTTTGATTATTGTTATTAATCCAACTTAATAAATCAACTCTATTTTGTTGTTTTTTTATTATTTCCGTAACAAAACGCCTCTGTTTATCATAAAAATCATCTTTTAGGGATTGGATAGATAGTCTATTCCAATAAGAATCGTCTATCTGCGCATCGCATGATTTTCTAAGCCAATCAATATTCAATAACTCTCCACTTTCAAAGTATAAGTTTGCAACATCTTCGTCTTTAGAATTAGTAACTTTAGCAACATAAATAATATCAAAAGCTGATACTAACGATTCTAAAGAAGCTACAGCTTTTGCTAGACTTTCTTGAACTCCTGCTTGTTTATAAATATTGATTTTATTATAAAATTTTGTTTTAGTTTCTCCAACTAGAAGTTTTCCCATTAAGCTAGTTATCCGGTGTATTTGCTCTTTATAATCTTCTATAGTCTCTAAAATATTGATCGGAGATTTGGTATTTTTTATAAACCAGCTAATACCCCGGCGCATTATTTTGGCAAGGTCAGTAAACATATCCACTTTTATTTCTGTAGTAATTGTCTTATCCAGGTTCTCTACTTTTTTCCATAAACCGTCTAAATCAAACAACTCGCAAATGACACTGTGGGCTCTTGCAATATCACATAAAACTCCACCTGTTTCTTTTTCGATATCAGTAATTAATGATCCCCCCAGTTGATTAACTAATTTATTAGCTATAACAGTAATTATAATTTCTTTTTTTAAAGGATGATTTAGAATTTCGTTGCTAAACTTATCTCTCATTAAATGAGGAAAATAATTAAACAAATATTTCTGAAAGTATTTATCTTCTGCAATATTCGAGCACATCAGCTGCTTTTCCACTAACATTTTGCTATACGACAATAACACTGCAAGTTCTGGGCGTGTTATTTTTTCTCTTGCAATTGCTCTGCGTGAAAGTTCTGACAAAGCAGGCAAGAATTCAACTTCTCTGTTTAGTAAACCTTCTTGTTCTAGGTTACGTATTAACTGCCCAAAATTTTCAATATTTAAAACTGGTGTTCTTTGCGCAATAGTAATTGCTTGATTCTGATCATAATTATCAGTTAATACTAATTCCTCGACTTGCCCGGTCATTTGCTGTAACAAATAGTTACGTTCTTCTACAGGAAAGCTACCAGAAGAAGTAGACATATTCAAAGCAATTTTAATATTTACTTCGTGGTCAGAACAATCAACCCCGGCAGAATTATCAATAAAATCAGTATTTATATGTCCGCCACAAAGAGCATACTCAATTCTACCGAGCTGGGAAACTCCAAGATTTCCCCCCTCACAGATTACTTTAGTGCGTATATCTCTCGCATCACAGCGTAAATTATCATTGGATTTATCACCAATATCTGCATTATTTTCTGATAATGCTTTAATATAAGTGCCTATCCCACCATTCCATAATAAATCCACCTCAGCTTTTAGAATCGCCTTAATTAAATCATTAGGAGTAACAGAATTACTTTCTAAACCAAGAAGGCTTTGTATTTCCTTAGATATATCAATGATTTTTGCCGATCTCTCGAAAACCCCTCCACCTTTAGAAATTAATTCAGGATTATAATCCGACCATTTACTACCTGGCATATTAAACAACCGTTGCCTTTCTTTATAACTTGTCTTGAAGTCTGGATTTGGATCTATAAAAATATGCATATGATTAAATGCCGCTACCAATTTTATATATTTGGAGAGCAACATACCGTTACCGAATACATCTCCTGACATATCTCCAATACCAATTACTGTAAATGGCTCGGACTGAATATCCCTGCCCATATCATAAAAATGAGAGCGAGCTGAAATCCACGCTCCTTTAGCTGTAATACCCATCTTTTTATGATCATATCCCACTGATCCACCGGATGCAAAAGCATCCCCAAGCCAGAAATTATACTCCAGTGAAACGTGATTTGCATAATCAGAAAAAGATGCGGTTCCTTTATCAGCCGCTACTACTAAATATGGGTCGTCATGATCGTAAATTACGGTTTTTGCCGGCCGGACTATTTCACCATTAACCAAGTTATCAGTAAGGTCTAAAAGACCTCTCAAGAAATTTTGATAACATTCAACAACTTTTACCATATATTCCGCACGAGAAAAGTGTCCTTGCTCAAATTTAACAAAGAAACACCCTTTAGAGCCAACCGGTACTATAACAGCATTCTTAGCCATCTGAGCCTTCATCAAGCCCAGTACTTCTAATCTATAATCTTCTCCCCTATCTGACCACCTAATTCCCCCCCGTGCAACCTTCCCACCCCTAAGGTGGATACCTTCAAATTCATTAGAATAAATAAAAATTTCAGCATAAGGTCTTGGCAGCGGTAGGTCTGGCACTTTATGCGAATCAAATTTAAAAGAAATATAAGGTTTTACCGCATCATCTCTGGTTTGATAAAAATTAGTTCTAGTAATCGCCTTAATGATTTGATACATATTACGCAGGACTTTATCCTCCGTACTATTTGAAACTACATCAAGGTAATTTTCTAAGTCCTTACCAATAGATTTTGCAAGTTTTTTTGAATATAATTCAGGATCAAATAATGCACTAAAAAGCTTCACGAGCAATTCTGTAAATTTATAATGTTTTATTAAAGTTAGCTGAGCATATGCCTTTCCATAAGAAATACCGGTTTGATGTAAATATGTTGTTAAGGCCTTCAATAAATAAATTTTTTGCCAATCCATACCGGAAATAACAAGTAGCTTACTTAAAGAGTTGCTTGAGAATATACCCTCGTTTATTTTCTCAAGAGCTACTTCGATATTTTTCTTTAACACGCTAAATGGAATTTCTATTTCCATATGGCTTGCTAAAATAAATTCATAAATCCAACTCTGTTTAATTTGAGCTGTCTCTTTAATTATAAAACTTTGCTCGTCAATGGCTATAAAACCTAAATTCTCAATAGCAGGCAAAGTATCAGAAAGAGTTAAAAATACCGACGGGCTGTAAATTTTCAAAATAAACTCCGAAGGTGATTTTTGTAAGAGGTTAAAAACGGTTTTGTTTAAATCTGAAGCTTTTTTCAGGTTGTTAATATCCTCAATTGTAGCACTTGCATTAAATTTATGCTTATACTCAGGAGGAAAAGCAAATTCTAGCTGCTTATGTTTAAGCCCCCCTTCGTACTCTCCATATTTTTCGCATAATTTATCTAATAAAGAGTCGGACCAATTGGTAGTGATTTTTATCAAATCTTCCTCTAATTCCTGAGGGATAAAGTTGAGCTTCCTTTTATCTTTTACAGGAATAGTAGCAAAAAGGTGAGAAAAATCCTGAGCTAATACTGTTATATTATCAGTAATAATTTCACTATCAAACTTTTCAGACAGATAGTTGCTAATTGTATTATACACATCTGGCGTGAGACGATTCCTTGGCATAAAAATGATAATATTAATAAAGGAACCGGCCCAATCTTGCTGAATAAACAATTTTAATTTTTTGCTACGCATGCTTGAAAGCATATGAAGGCACATACAATACAAATCGGTTTCATCAATTTGGATTAAAGTATCACGAGGTAAAGATTCGATAATATTTTTTAGCTTTTTAGAATTGTAACTGTTTAAAGGAAATCCTGATTCATCAAGCACATAATTCATCTTTCCCCGCAAAATAGGTACACTTTTTATGGATTGGTAATAAACTGCCATTCCGTAAAGTCCAAAAATTATGCTACCTGATTTATATTGCCCATTTTCATCTAGATGCTTAATTAGAATATAATCTACAAGGGCATTACGATGCACCGGCGATACTTTATTAAGTTTGCCAAGCATGGCAAGTTTATTAGAGTAATAATCCCTTTTAGAAAACTCTATTATAACCTTTAATTCCTCCTTATTATCTTGCCAAATATCTTTTACTCCATCTTCATGGGTTATTTGCATGGAGGAAGTATCAAATTCAACCATGCCAAGGAAAGTAAAATTATCTTTCTGTAACCAATTTAGGAAATCAAGAGCCTCTTCAGTAGGTAATCCTCTTTCCTCATAGACATCTTTATGGCGTACTATCTCAGTAGTTACAGCAATTAACTTATTTAGCAAGCTTTGCCAAGAGTTATAGGTATAATCGACTAAATCGATAATTTCATTTATTTCTTTTTTTAAGATTTGTATGGTTTCTTCGTTAAAATTTCCAAGAGCTTTAATAAACACTAATGATTCTCTTGAAGCTTCTTCGCCTGTCGAAACAATATCAATTAAGTTGCCGTTTTTATCTCTTTTAGAAAAAACCACAGGATGAAACGTAAAAATAGTTTGCAGCCCCAGTCTTGATATTAAACAATTCAACGAATCAATAATAAACGGCCGATTTTCAATAATTATTAATATTGTAATGGAATTGTTGTTTTGAAATTTAACTTTTGAAATTTCAATTTTTCTTTCTTCATTTTTTCTTTGTTTAAAAAATTCAAAAGCTTCATCAGTAAAATCACCAAATAATGATATTTTATCTTTTAATCTGTAATCAACAGGAATATAAGTTAAAAATTTCTGAGCAAATTTTCTATATAACTCACCTTTTTTCTTTGCTTTTACTAAATTAAGTATATCAGGAGTAAAATCTTCAATTGTGCAATTAAGTTTGCTCAAAGATAGATAATTATTGTTCTCATTGTCATCCATAGTCTACCTAATACCCTTTAAATAACTTTAAAATATGCAAGTTAACGGTATAATATAAGAAATGTAAATCTCTATCAACAATTAAGGACGGTTAATGAATACAATTTTTGCTCAATGTTCAGGAATGGGAAAAGCTGGGGTAACCGTTTATAGGATATCGGGTTCAAGTAGTGTAGCAGCACTGGAACGGCTAATTGGTGGTCAAATAACCGCATTACAGCCACGAAAAATGTATTTACGCAAAATTTTTCATCCACAAACTGGAATCCAGATAGATAAAGCCATGGTCGTTTATTTTAATGCAAATTCCAGTTTTACAGGGGAGGAATCAGCTGAAATACACGTCCACGGCAGTATAGCAGTAATAAAATTACTTAATCAGGCATTAGGTGTGATAGAGGATTTAAGGCTTGCAGAAGCCGGAGAATTTGCCAAAAGAGCTTTTTTAAACGGTAAATTTGATTTAACGGCTGCGGAAGGTCTTGCAGATCTTATCGATGCAGAAACAGAATTACAGCATAAACAGGCCATAAGACAACTCGGCGGAGGATTAGAAGCAATATACACGAATTGGCGCAAGCAACTCCTTAAAATCATGTCTTTAATTGAAGCTTATATTGATTTTCCTGATGAAGAGATTCCTGCTCAAGTGCTGGCCAGTACCAAAGATAATATTAGTAATTTATGCCGTGAAATATCTAATCATTTAAAGGATAATAACAGAGGGGAACGCCTTCGGAACGGTTTAAAACTTACGATAGTAGGAAAACCTAATGTCGGTAAGTCAAGTTTGATGAATTTGCTGCTTAAAAGAGAAATAGCTATTGTTTCAAATATTGCCGGTACTACGAGGGACGTTATTGAAGGTCATCTTGATATAGGAGGATACCCGGTTATCCTTCAAGATACGGCTGGAATTAGAGATAACAGCGTAGATGAAATCGAACAAATCGGCATAAAAAAATCTAGGGAAACCCTCAAGCATTCTGACATCAAAATTATCATGTATGATGTACAAGAATTCAATGAAAAAGACATAACACCTTTTGTAGATTTCATCGATGATAATACGATAGTTGTTTTCAATAAAATAGATGAGGTATCAGCCCACGATTATAATCATTTGAGCATGTTTACGCCACACATACCTAAGCATATACTCTACATCTCAGCCAAAACTGGAAAAAATATAGACAAATTAATGGATCATATCTGCCAGATTGCGGAACAAATAGCTAGCCCCTCAGAAAATCCCCAAATTACTAGAGAACGCCACAGAACTCAGCTCTCTTATGCTTTAGAAGCTTTAAGCAATTTAAATCTTGAAAGTGACTTGGTTTTAGCAGCAGAAGATATTAGAATGACTATAAGATACCTTAGTAATATCACGGGCGTTATAACAGTGGATGAGATCTTAGGCGAAATCTTTAGCAATTTTTGCATTGGCAAATAAAAGTAAGGTACTTTTTAGGTAGTGTCTGATTCCATTATTTGGTTGAATAGCTTACTATAACGTCTATCTGAAGTTGTCCTTGACTTTTCCCTATAGTTTCCATAAGTTACCTACAAAAATTCCTACTAGGCAGCAGATGAACTTTTAAAATACAATTAAAATACACAAAAAAATAATAACCTTAAATTTAATCCTATTTATGATTACCAAAATTTGCAGCCTAACCTTTAGCGGCGTAGATATAACAGATGTAGATGTCCAGGTGCAGATATCGTCGGGAGTACCAAATTTTGTCATCGTTGGCTTAGCCGATAAAACTATTGCCGAATCAAAAGAAAGAGTAAGAGCTGCTCTATCATCTATTGGACTTGCCCTTCCAGCAAAAAGAATAGTAGTTAATTTGGCCCCAGCAGATCTTGTTAAAGAAGGAAGCCATTTTGATTTAGCAATTGCTGCAGCAATATTATCAGCAATGAAAGTACTACCTAGTGAGGAAATGATAGATTATCTAGTTTTTGGTGAATTATCTTTAGACGGCTCAATTCTACCTGTAAACGGAGCCCTGCCTGCTGCTATCGGAGCAAGTAGCAAAAATAAAGGCATCATCTGTTCAAAATATAATGGATCTGAAGTTGCTTGGTCAGGTAATGAGAGAATAATAGCTGCCGATAACTTGCTTAGCTTAATTAATCATTTTAGCGGGATACAAGTCTTAGCAAGGCCGGAAGCAGCCGTTAGTAACAAATCAGCTACTTATCCGGATTTAAAAGATATAAAAGGCCAAAAAATAGCTAAAAGAGCACTCGAAATAGCAGCCGCAGGCGGTCATAATATGTTAATGTACGGACCACCAGGGACTGGTAAATCCATGCTTGCATCCCGATTACCTGGTATTTTGCCAAAACTCGCTCCTCAGGAAATTTTAGAAGTCAGTATGATCGCAAGCATTGCCGGTAACCTTAAAGAGGGATGCTTAACTAACGAAAGACCATTTAGAGCGCCCCATCATAATTGTTCTATACCAGCAATGGTAGGCGGTGGAATGGGCAGAAAGGTAAAACCCGGGGAGATATCTTTAGCTCATAACGGAGTGCTGTTTTTAGACGAATTACCGGAATTTCCAGCGGGAGTAATAGAATCATTAAGGCAACCTATTGAAACAGGAGAGGTTTTAATTTCTCGATCAGGAACACAAGTAAAATATCCAGCTAGGTTTCAGTTAATTGCCGCCATGAACCCTTGCAAGTGTGGTTATTTAGGGAATCCAAGCAAGGAGTGTAATAAAGCTCCCTTGTGCGGAAGCAATTATCAAAGTAAAATTTCAGGACCTATTCTGGACCGATTTGATTTACATATTGAAGTAGGTAGTGACGAGTTTTACGATTTTGATTATACTATAAAAGCTAATTCAGAAAGTTCTGAAACTGTAGCAGCGAGAATATTTGCCGCAAGAGAATTCCAGGCAAAACGCTACGAAGGTTATGGTATTGCGCTTAATAATAATCTAGACGGCCAGTTACTTACGGATTATGCTATGCCTGTCGATGAAGGACGGAATTTGTTAAATGAGGCAGCCCAAAAACTCAAACTTTCGATGCGGGGATATAACAGGGTTTTAAGAGTGGCTCGGACAATTGCCGATTTAGACGGTTCGGATTACGTAAAAAAAATTCACGTGGCTGAAAGCATTAGTTACCGGAAACTGAATTTTACCAGCCCAGAGACAACTTCATTAGATAGATAATTTTAGCATTATGTCAATTAAAAAGAACTTAGCTTACGCTTACCAGATTTTAGCAAAATTGGGTATGGATGATCATACCTATACTCATCTCTCAGCAAGACCTCACGGTGCAAATTATTATTATATCAATCCTTTTGGTTTAAGGTTCGAAGAGGTTACAGAAAATAACCTTTTAAAGGTGAGTTTTGATGGTGAAATTATCGAGGGAGAAGAATTTCAATACAATAAAACCGGTTATGTTATTCACGGAAATATTTACAAAGAAAGAGCTGATCTTGAAGCCATATTTCATTTACATACAGTGGCCTCTGTTGCGGTATCTTGCATGAAAAACGGTTTAATGCCACTTAGTCAATGGGCGTTGCACTTTTACGATCAGATTAATTATCATGAGTACAATTCTCTTGCCTTAGATAACAACTCTCATGGGGTTAATCTAGTTGATGATTTAGCAGATAAAAAAATCATGCTCCTTAGAAATCACGGAATGATCACTTGCGGCACTACTATTCATGAGGCAATGTTTTATTGTTATCATCTGGAACTTGCCTGCAAAACCCAAATAGCTGCTCTATCATCTGGTGTAGAATTAATAATTCCGGATAAAAAAATTTGCCAGCAAGCTAATTATGATCTGCTGAATTTCGAAAAGGATTTAGGCTTCAGAGACTGGCAAGCATGGATAAGATGGATCAGAAAGGGCTAATTCATCGCAACAATAGCATTCTTCACTTTTTTATTATTTTATTCCTATCGTTTTAATGGTATCATTTGCATTTGTATAAATTTAAGCTTCTATCCCACCCAAATGAGTATTAAAATCCTCTCTCCGAGTACTATTAACAAAATTTCTGCCGGTGAAGTTATAGAAAGACCAGCTTCGGTAGTAAAGGAACTAGTAGAGAATGCAATAGATGCAGGAGCTACAAAAATTGACATTATTTTAGAGGAAGCTGGGAAAAACCTAATCATTGTAAAAGATAATGGTTTTGGTATGTCGCAGGAAGATCTGGAACTTGCTATTCAAAGGCATGCCACATCAAAATTAGATGAAGAAGATTTGCTAAACATTAATAGTTTTGGTTTTAGAGGAGAAGCATTACCATCAATTGGTGCAATCAGCAAATTTAAAATTACTTCCAAAAAAAAATATACAGATACTGCCTATAGCTTAAGCATAAATGGCGGCATCCAAGAAAAAACCGAGCAGGCTGCTCTTGACGAAGGAACAGTTATTGAAGTTAGAGATTTATTTTTTGCGACTCCAGCCAGACTGAAATTTTTAAGAACAGATAAAACAGAATTGATGGCTACCATAGCATTGGTTAAAAAAATTGCCCTTAGCCATCCTCATATTGGCTTTACTCTTACTCACGAAGGAAAAGATTTGGTTAAAGTACGCAAAAAAGAAGGGAATTTCGAAGAGATATTAAATTCACGAATTGCGGAAATAATGGGCATGGAATTCTTAACAAATTCTGCTTTGGTAGATTTTAAGCGCAATGATATATCACTTTACGGTTATACAAGTATCCCGACCTATAATAAAGCGGCTGCTGAAGAACAATTCTTATTCATTAATAACAGGCCGGTAAAGGATAAGATATTAAATGTGGCTTTAAAAGTCGCTTATCAGGATTTTTTAGCAAGAGACCGCCATGCAGTTTCTACTTTATTTTTAAAATTAGACCCTCATTTAGTTGACGTTAACGTCCATCCTGCTAAAACTGAGGTACGTTTTCACGATCCAAATTTTATTAGGTCAATCGTTATCAGTGCCATTAAAGAAGCCTTAAACTCTGAAGGTCAGAGAGTTTCTAGTACTTTGTCCGAATCAGCGATAAATTACATGAAGCTTCCAAATAATTCACCCTATTTGGCAGAAAACAATCATCCTAATAATAATTTTCAAATACCAACCCAAAAAACTTTCTCCAGAAATAATAGTTGGTTACCACAAAACAAAAACGTAAAAACTAATTTCCGTATTGATTATGCACTAAGCAAACAACAAAACTCTGATTATAGTTTTCAAACAACCTTAGATTCTATACAATTGCCGACTGCTAAAACTGAAGATCAAACCGATCAGGAATTAGCAAATACTTTTATTAGTGACACACAATACTATCTAGGTGCTGCCAAGGCCCAACTTCATAACACTTATATAATTTCTCAAACTGAAGATAGTATAATTATTACTGATCAACACGCCGCCCATGAGCGTCTTGGTTATGAAAAAATCAAAGAGCAAATAAAGCAAAAAGGCATAATTAAACAAAGACTGCTAATACCCGAAATAATTGAATTATCATCAAGAGAAAAAGCTGAAATCATAGATGATAATAAAGCTTCTTTATCCGATCTTGGTTTATCAGTAGAAAAATTTGGAGAAAAATCAATAATTGTCTCTGAAATGCCGAGCATTCTTGGTGATATTAATATTGTTAAGCTAATCAACGATCTAGCTGACCATTTGCTTGCACTCGGTGAAAATATTGCACTCACTGAGTTAATAGAACATGTTACAGAAACTTATGCCTGTCATTATTCCATTCGGGCTGGTAGAGTTCTTTCTACCCTAGAAATGAATGAATTATTAAGACAAATGGAATCTACACCTTTTTCCGCTCAATGTAACCACGGCAGACCAACATATGTTGAGCTGAAACTTAAAGATATAGAAAAATTATTCGGCAGGAAATAAACATTGGTAGAATGGATCACCCTACCCGGTCTTGTTGATTATCAAGAGGGGATAAAAATAATGGAAGATCAACTAGATAGAGTTATAAACTCTATGCAGCCCGATACTATCTTTTTGCTAGAGCATAAGGAAGTATACACTGCCGGAACAAGTCATAATGTAGAGGAATTGCTAAAACCTGATTTATTTCCAGTTATTTATACCGGCCGAGGAGGAAAATTTACTTATCATGGCCCGGGGCAAAGAATCATTTATCCTATAATAAATTTGAATAATACAGATAAGGTTAAAGATTTAAAACTATATATTACACAACTCGAAAAATGGATAATATTAACTCTTGCAGAACTTGCCGTCCATGCTTTTACAATTCAAGGTAAAGTAGGCATCTGGGTTAAAAACAGCAGAAATATAGAATCTAAAATCGGTGCTATAGGAATCAGAGTAAGGAAATGGGTTACTTATCATGGTATAGCAGTCAACATCAGCCCAAATCTTGATAATTATTCTGGGATAATCCCTTGTGGGATAAATGATTTTCCTATAACCTCACTAGAAGATATGGGTATCAACATTTCCATGACAGAATTTGATATAATATTAAAGAAGAAATTTATAGAAATATTTTAATGAGATCAGCAGCTATAACTTTTAGCGTAATATTACTATCTTGGATATTAGGATTTTTTAGTTTTATCTACGTGATAGGAAATTATGAATTGGATACCAGTACACGGGCGGAAGCAATTGTAATTTTTGGCGATAATAAACAGAAACTTTATACGGCTGCGGCACTGTTAAAGCTTGGTTACGCACCACTTATTTTACTTACAAATGATGAAAATCCTACCTCCTATAAAAATTATTTGAAGGAACAAGGAGTACCAGAATATCAGGTGATTTTAGATCCCGAAATTCTGCGCGGTAATAAGCATTATCCCACCAATACCTACTTACTGCTTAAAAAGTACGGAATTCCTTCAATTAGATTAGTTACCTTAGCCGAAGAAATGCCGCGTGCAATATATGAGACTACTCGATACTTACCTCGAGGAGCAATAGTACCACATATCGTACTCGTAAAAAACAAAAGTTACCGATCTATATTTGTAGAATACAATAAATATTTACTGACAATATTACTCTCAATTTTTGGGTTACAGGATGAGTTTAGTATATCATATTCTTGACAAAATTCCTGGAATTTACCAAGAGGAGATGCAAATTGAATATGAACATTTAGCAAAAGATTTACTTTCTTCCGGTAGAATGCGGATTGATACGGATTATTACTGTAATTTTTCAAGATTCTCGGATCCTACTTCCGGCATAACTTTGATGATGACCAAAGAAGAATTAACTGACCCTAAATTAATTGAATTAACCAGAAAGACTATTAAGAATTTATATTTACAAAAAAACAAAAACCTGACAAACGACCAAATTACGAAAATAATAACGGAACTGCTTAATCAGACAAAAAAATTACTACCAGTAGATTTTAACATCCAAATGCAACTTGCTAGGATTCTTGTGCAATCTGCTCATCCAATAGTAATTAAATGGCTACTACTTGATCGCACTCAAATATTTATAACCTACTCCCACAATATTGGTGACGTTATGGATATTTCAAGCTGGAAAACGTCGGGAACAAATAGCGGCATGCAAAGTACTGACGGCAGTAATGTATGTATTTATGTTTCTTGCGGAGGAGACCCTTTTGCACCTAACAATACTTCTAATCCATTTTATGGCGACGGCTGGGCTGCAGCTGCAAGAATGCAAATTATTGCAGGTCAGGAACTGGGCCATTATGCTGACATAATTCGCAATACTCAGGGGCAACAAATAGGTAGACACTCTGCTAACTTTTCTTGTACCAGGGCTAAGCCGCATGTCAAGGAAGGTAGAAGGAACGATATAAAAAGATGTCACAATTTATATAAGAATCTCCTATCATGGGGAATGGATAAAATGTTATCTTTAGAAGAAAAGCTAAAATTTTACAACAAACAAAAAATTTCTGGCTTCAAGGTACTGTGGATTCGGCTATTAATTCAATACCATAAGTATAGATTTGTAAAACTTGCTATCAATAATAATTGTATATTTGTCAAAAAATTTTCAAATGAAAAATATATGGCAATAATGATAAAGACCATGATTCTCGATATGCAGTCAAACCTTTCACCGGCAGCTGATGTGTATAAACGGGCTGACTCAGAAGCAGAAGAAGCAATAGCGTGCGTGGAAGCACTAGCAAGAATCCCTCAACAAGTTATGAAGTGGGGATACTTAACTACAAGATCTACCATGCATGATTTATACAAAGTCTATTATAGTGAGGTTATACCGTCGTTAATTAAAAATTATGAGTTATATACTAATACCAAATATAAAAGAAACTATAATTTTTATAAACCAACAATTCTCCAATCCATTCTTGCAAAATTCAGCTCTAAAAAAGATCGCTTCAAATTTATACCTATAAGAGATGTTTAACATAAAAAATATGATTGACTCGCACAACAAATTAAATTAGTTTGTCAGAGTATTTATAGCAATTATTACGGCGGGTGTAGCTCAGCTGGTTAGAGCATCAGATTGTGGATCTGAGGGTCGCGGGTTCGAGCCCCGTCATTCGCCCCATTAAAGATTGCCAAAAGCCCTTTCAGCTTTTCCTCTATTTTACTTTTAAGACTATTATTTTGTCACTATACAGTTCTGTTTACTTGAAACAAGTTTTTTACAAACCAATTTTGCCTGGTTTAGAGAAGGATAATTACCTGCCATAACTAAATAAATTATTCTATTATTATTAGTTTTTACTTTTTTTATAACCAATTGGGCATTTTTTAAATATTTAATGTGCCGCATTTGTATTCTTTCCCACTCATTGTTTGCTTCTTTTTCTGACCAGGCTGAAGATAGTTGAATTTTATATCCGAAATCTGCAGAATTTTTATTAAGTTTATATAATTTATTATTCTCTCCTGAGAGCCTTGTAATTTTTAATTGAGGTATATTGGATTCAGCTTGCCCCATATTCTCCTCTGTACTGTTATCAACATTCCCACCATCCTCTATAATACTAGTTGGCACACCATTAAGGACATTATCAACTTCCACAGAAGAAACATTTGCAGCGGATTTATCCTCTCCATCTAAGTCAATTTTAGCTAAAATATCGTCTATTGAATCATATTCCGCAACATCATTTGCACGTGATCGGAAACCAAGCTCTAGCGGTTCTTCCGGGTCAGAAGATAAATTAATCTCCGCTTCAGGAACATTAGCAGGTTTTAATTTCTCATAAATTAGGCTATTTGAATGTGGGATAATAATTCCTCCCGGGTCAATAGGCCTCCTTTTGAACTCTTCCTGTTCTTCACCAATTATTATATCCTTGCCATTAGTATATAAAATATGCCTGGTATATAAATAATATGATAGTAATAAGGCACCTATAATAACTAAGGCAATAACTATGGATCTGGAATATCTCATAACCTATTATGTTAAATACCAACTACTGATTTTATACATACTATAACCAAAATCAGAATTTAGGCAACAAAGCTCTTGATAATCTAATCCCTACTTCAGTTAGACTGAAAATAACCTCCCTTTTTCAGATAAACCTATAGTTATTGACTAATAAAATTTTTAATTTATAGTGCAGTCAGGTTATGGCAATAAACACCTTTGATGCGTGGCTTACCGCTATAGCAGATAAGTTATAAAAATTTAAAATACGGAGGCAAAAAATGGCAAAAGAGAAAATAGAAATACTAAAAAAAGAATTAGAGGAGCTAAGCCAACAACGCAACAAAGTTGAAGCAGAAGACAGAGAGCGCGAAGAACAAGAACAGCCTATGCAGGAAAAGTGGATGCAGGAAAAGCTTAGCTTGGAAAAACAGCAACAAGAAAAGCTGGAAGCGAGTAGAAAATTAAATACAGAGCTAGAAGAGCTTAGAAAAGCATACTTTAAAGAACAAGGAGAAAACCTTAAAAAAGCCCAGGAACACGTGGAAAAATTATCAGATAATCTCAAGCTCTATGAAAACTTATATAAAGAATCACAGGAAAGGTTATCAGCAATTAAAAGAGACTTAAGCGATCCTATGGAAAGCTTCCTTCAAAAGCCAGAGATGGAATTTGATCCTAATAATCCTTTGAATCCGATGACTCCCTCACAAGTTGCTACTAGGACATTATTAGAGTTAGCATCTTTTCATGAATACAAGGAAAATCTAAAAAAATATAATGGTACCCAAAAACTGGACTGCTAAAAATGCAAAATGAGATATAATTTCACAACAAGGGAATGGAAATTATATGTCTAAAAAAGCGAAGCAATATAGTGCGACGGAAAAAACAAAAATTGTTATAGAAGCAATAAAAGCTGAAATGACAATAGCACAAATAAGCAGTAAGTACGGGGTTCATGCAACTCAAATACAAGCATGGAAAAAAAGAGGTATAGAAAATTTAGTTAGTGGTTTTCAAGTTAAGCCGGCAACAAAAGATCCAGACAATCAAGATTTGATAAAACAATTATATGAACAAATAGGACAGTTAAGCGTTGAGCGTGACTGGCTGAAAAAAAAATCTACATTGTTTGGACTTGGAAACTAGGAAAAGTATGATTGATAATAATTGTAGAAATCTAAGCATTGCTAGGCAATGCGATCTACTTTTAATTAATAAATCTACTTATTATTACAAGGCAAAAGGAATAACTACAAGAGACTTAGAAATAATGAAAGTAATTGATGAAATCTACACAGAGCATCCGTATTTCGGGGCCAGAAGAATGTCCAGGCATCTTGTACCGTTTGGAATTGTTATCGGTCGCAAAGCGGTAAGTCGTTATTACGGAATAATGGCAATAGAAGCCATTTATCCTAAAATGAATTTAAGCAAGCGCAACCAAGCTCATAAGGTATATCCTTATCTTTTAAAAGGCGTTGAAATTACTAAGACAAATCAGGTATGGAGCACCGATATAACTTATATTAGAATGGCACAAGGATTTGTATATCTAGTAGCCATTATTGATTGGTTTAGCCGTTATATTCTGAGCTGGAAGGTTTCAATTAGCTTAGAAAGTGATTTTTGCATCGACGCACTAGAAGAAGCCCTAGAAAAGCACGGTCAACCTGAGGTTTTTAATACCGATCAAGGTTCTCAATTTACGTCAAAAAATTTCATCCACGAACTTGTTAAACGTGAAATCAAGATTAGCATGGACGGTAAAGGTAGGGCTTTAGATAATGTATTTATTGAAAGATTTTGGCGTTCATTAAAACAAGAAAAAATATATTTGATAATTTTAAATACTGTCAAGGAGGTAAAAAATGCTATAACAGATTACATAACTTTTTATAATAGTAAAAGGATGCACCAATCCTTGGAATATTTAACTCCAGAACAGGTGTATTTAACAAAAATTATTGGCTAAAATTATAACGCAAATTATATCTCATAATTTCTGATTTTTAGTCTAGACAAATTGGGCCACCTTAAAACGTGCCGAAGAAACCTCAAAAAATGTTGAGTGGTATAAAGAGAAGCTTGATACTAGTAAGGCAGAATTGGAAAGCGCAGAAAAGGAATTATTAAAAATAGAATCAGAATTAATATCAAGATTAGAATCAGCAAAAACTGCTTTCTCTAAAGGTCCTGAATACTTGAAACTAGAAGATCAACTTAAGAAACTTGATACACAAAAAGGAGAACTCGAGACACGAAAACAAGAACTCGAGACACGAAAACAAGAACCCGAGACACAAAAACAAGAACTGGATATACAACAACGAGAACTTTATAGTAAAATGTATGAAAGAGTTCTTACTACCAGAGAAAAACTCAACGAACTGGAAAGAAAGCGTGTCGAGAAAGAGTACAAGCTAGAGATTGAGAATTTTAAGCTGGAATTAGGAAAAAAATTAAAATCCCAAAAAATTTTATCGGGAGAACTTAGCTTAGCGACAACCGAAGAAGAAAGAGAAGCAGTAGAAAAAGTACAAAAAAATATTGAGAAAAGAATAGAATATCTTCAGGGGCAAATAAATCACTGTGAGAAAATGATAAAATTCAATTCCGGCTTCTCCCAAGAGCCGTCTAGCAACTCATCTTCTTCATCAGATTCCTCTAGTAGCCTATCTTTGTCTTATTCATCCAGCAGCTCTAGTTCTTCTGACAGTACTACTTCAGAAACAAGTCCATCTTCTTCATCTGCATCTCCTATGGACCTAATTTCATTGGCATCACCTGTCAGCTCCAGTTATACCGGTAGTAATCTTTCAGAAGAAGTTCCTACCGCAGGGGACTCAGCTCAAGAAGGAAGTGATTCATAGATTCTACACGAAAAAAACTATAGAAGTATTGGTTAAAAATAAAATCATATATTTTTAGCCTCTATCATCATCAATCCAGGAATTCAGTTAAAATTTGTTTTCCTGGATTTTTTTATTCTGCATTTGCTGCTTAATTCAAAAACTATCATTTATCTCTGCTGAATTTGTGCTGCTAAATTACATACTCTACACACCTGTAATATGCCTTTAGCATAATAATAAGTTCATACCAGAGATAAATTAGAAAATGTTAAGCTTTAGTCCGGTATTATCAAAATAAAGTAGAGACTTGGGCATTTGATAGATTCTGTTATACCATGACTTGTTTGTATAGCTTATATTAAGCTGGTCAAAATTTGCTTATAATTTCCTCTAGCAGAAAAAAATGTTTAGATTACAATTAATTGGTACTTAGTAATTTGATTATTAGCCTCTTCCCTCTAGTTAGAGGGTTTATTCCATTATTTCCGGTATCAAGTACTAATTAAAATAGAATATATATGGTGGAGATGAAGGGAATCGAACCCCCGACATTCTGCTTGCAAAGCAGACGCTCTACCAACTGAGCTACATCCCCTAATTTCGGAATTTGATATTGTTGCTTCTTAAATCAGATAACTTATATACTGCCCCTGCCTTATAGTCAATAAATTTTTATATAAGTTAACTTCTTATTTTAATATATCGCAATCATCCCTTGACATTCAATAGATAATAGTTTATACTTAGGTTTATAATAAGGTAAAGAATTATGAACTTTTTTGAATTTAACAAACAGTTTCCTACTGAACTTGATTGTATAAAGTACTTTATCACAATTAGGTATAATAATAAACCCGTTTGCAGACATTGCGGGAGCGACAGATTAACACACAGAAGAGATACACCTAAAAATTTTCAATGTATCTTCTGTAATAAAGGTTTCTCAATCTTCAAAGGGACAATATTTGAGAAGTCTGACACTGATTTACGTAAATGGTTTTATGCTATTCACTTGTTTTTAAATAGTAAAAAAGGTATATCAGGCTACCAACTAAAAAGAGAAATAGGCGTTACTTATAAAACGGCTTGGCGTATGCTTAAGCAAATCAGGCTTGCTATGGGTAATATTGAAAACCAGCAATTTTTTGGTACTTTAATTGAAGTGGATGAGACCTATGTAGGCGGTAGACCTAGGAAGAAAAACAATAGAGATGATGATAACGATAACTTACCACCAGTAAATAAAAGGGGGCGTGGTACTAAAAAGAACGTTGTTGTTGGTTGTATTGATAAGATAAATAAGTCTGTATTTGCTAAAGTTATGATTAAAAACAACGATGGCAAGAAATTAACAGGTAAGCAGCTATTAGATGTATTGAATCAAGTTATAACCCAAGATAGCGTCATTATTAGCGATGAGTTCAAAGGATATAATATCCTCGGTAAGAAAACAAGCCATATCCATTTAAGAGTAGACCATACGAAAGAATATGTAGCCAGCGGTAACATTCACACCAACAATATGGAGAACTTTTGGGGAACTCTAAAGCGTGGAATACTCGGCATATATCACCACGTATCAGCTAAGCATCTTCAAAAGTATGTTGATGAGTTTGCTTTTAGATATAATACTAGAGAAAATGGTTGTGTATTTAATTTGATTTTACAACAGGCGGTTTTCTAACGAATTGAATAGAGAGACTTCCATTTTCTAAACGATTTAAAATACCTTCTATATGTACTTTATGATAAACTTCATATTTTTCATTATTTAAAATACCGTATTTTAAAGCAATAGTTGCTGTAATTTTTAAAGATTTAGCTATGTTTATATCTTTTACTTTAATTATCCCTGTCGCTGCATTAGAAAGGTAATAAGGTGGAAGTAAAACTGATGATTTATTTATTACATCTATTTCATCTTTTTGATGTGTCTGACCATTAACAATTATAACTGTCTTTTCTTGGTCTAAAAAACAACTAATCACCTGAGTAGAACAGTTATAAACTGACATAGCAATTCGAATGTTGTGTATATTATTATCTGGAAATTCTAATCTAGGTTCTGGAATTATCAATAATTTATCCTTAATACTATAATTTTGCTTACATTTATGTACTAAATAAACGAGAGGTAGAGATAAAAATATAGCACCTAAAAACTGTTGCGTTAACATATAGTACCCCAAACTACTGCAAATAAAAGCAAAAGAAGGTAATGCTTTACTGTCCAGCCAATCTTTGATATAATCACTGACAATAGTATTAGAAACTTGTTTAAAAAATTCCAACATAATAAATTATTATAAAACTGACCAAATATATCAGTAATATACAATCTATTATTGAATGTCAAGGGATGATTGCGTTAGTTATTATAGAGATATTATTTTTTCCTACATAAAATTCTACGACTCGAGTTATTATATCTCGTACCTTATTTAAAGAGTTAACTATTTTAAATTGACCTTCAATTATTTGATTCTCATCTAAAATATCAGTAATAAAATCAAGGATGATTTGGGCGTTGCTGTATATTCCTTCAACATATTTGGTATATTCTGTTGGGATCTTTCCGAATAATCCTTTTGACATGATTTCTGAGCCAGTAACAATAAAACCTAAAGGGGATCTTATTTCGTGGGCTGTAAAAGCAAGGAAATCAGTTTTGGTTTTGGTTGCATTATTTGCTAAAATTGTTGCTTGCTCAGCTTTTGTTCTAAGTAAAGTTTCTCTTTTATAAATTGCAATAATAATTATTAAACAAACGCCGGCTAGAAACACGACTTCAAGAAACTTTTTTATAATATTCTGAACTATATTGTTCTTTATAAAGTCATTGTCAATATTGATAATAACCGTAAAAGGAAAATCCTCTAGTGGTTTTATAAAATAATTCAATCCATTTGCCATATCAAGGTATGAACAATCTTGATTAAGAGCTCCTCGATTCTGATCTTGTTTCTTCAAGAGCTGTAACAACTGAGGAGATAGTTTATCATTAATATCTGCGATTTTATCTATTATCGGTTTTGATTTAGCAACAATATCAAAGTTTTTGTCGACTATTATAAAATTGACACTTGAATCTTTTTTACGGTTATTTAGGTTTTGAACCAAAGTATCAATATCATAGCTTAAAACAACTGCTCCAATAAAATTTTTTGCTAACTTATCAAATATTGCATTAACTAATTTTAAACTATGATTGTCGGAAGTTTTATTAATACGAAAATCTACATAACTTTTGATCTCTTTGTTATCACCAATTTTGTGGACTATATCTTCTACAAAATATAGTTTTTTTGGATTTGCTGCAATACCGCCAATGCTTGTTACTAATTCTAGATATTCGTTGTTAACCCAGCTGTATTTACGCCATCCAAATAGCGAATTGAAGTGTCTAGATAGAAAATACGTTTTGAGAGTTTTTCTAATATATAACAAATCTGTAGGATTGGTTTTTATATTTCTGCCTATTAGTTTTATAAAATATTTAGAATAACTTAATTGGTTTGAAAAAATTGTTTTTAACGAATTAGCTTCTGTCGACATTTCCTTTAATAATAGAGACTTTTCATTTGAATATATTCGAATGAAATTTACCAAAGTTAAGATTATTACCATAGTGATAACAATAAACGTAATTATTTGGATATTTACATTATAATCATTATGCTGGTTTTCAGTGTTATCCTGGTTAAAACTCATAAATTGTTTTTAATTGCTGGCTTTATACTGTAAAATGACCCAAATTTAATTTGGTTTGCTTGGAATATGAAATTATCATTATTTAATACACTTACAAGAAAAAGGGAAGTTTTTAATCCGTTAGATGCCAATTTGGTAAAAATGTATGTTTGTGGTCCGACAGTTTATGATCACCCCCATATCGGTAATGTGCGATCGGCAGTGGTATATGATGTTTTATACAGAATTCTGATGAAACTGTATGGATCAAGTAATGTTCTATATGTAAGAAACATTACCGATATTGATGATAAAATCATAGATAGGGCTTCTAAACTTAATATTCCAATATCTGAATTAACAAGCCAAACTATTATTGATTATAATGATGATATGGAGTATCTGGGCTGTTTAAAACCCACCAAAGAGCCGAAAGCTACGGAGCATATTTCGCAAATGATTGACATAATTCAAAAACTATTGGATATGGGATTTGCATATGAATCTAACAAGCATGTTTATTTTAATGTTTCTAGAGCAAAAAATTATACAGCATTTTCCGGTAGAACTACTGAGGAAATGAGAGAAAGTGGAAGGATTGAAAGTGATACAAACAAAAATAGCCCAGAAGATTTTGTCTTGTGGAAACCAGCTAATGAGAAGGATGACGAATCAGTTAAATTTATGAGTCCATTTGGAATGGGAAGGCCGGGATGGCATATAGAATGCTCTGCAATGAGCCATACATTTCTTGGTTCTACCTTTGATATCCATGGAGGGGGAATAGATTTAATTTTTCCACACCATACCAATGAAATTGCTCAGAGTTGCTCTGCTTTCCCTGGTTCTGAGTATGCAAGATATTGGGTGCATAATGGTTTTTTAACTGTTGATAATGAGAAAATGAGTAAGTCTATTGGTAACTTTATAACAGTTAAAGATCTTCGGGATAAGCAAATAAAAGGTGATATAGTACGGCTTTGCTTGATGACTGCACATTACCGCAAACCTTTAGATTACAATAAAAAAGCACTTAATGATGCAGAAAAAATGCTTAATTATTGGTATCGTATCATTGGGGAGCTACCTCTTAATACTGCGGGTTCAGCTAAATTAGATTTCATGGATATAGATATTCCTAAAATATTTCTTGATAGCTTGTTAGATGATTTAAATACTCCACTAGCTATTAAATTAATTAATGATTTTGCCAAAGAATTCCATAAAACTGATGATTATAAAGTTAAAATATCCGCTGCTAAGAAAATGATGTATTGTGCTCAGTTTTTGGGTTTAATTCGTTTAGACAGCAACAATTGGTTTAAGGGTGATCTTGACCATAATTCTATTGCTCAATTAATCCAGAAGAGGACAAATGCTAAAAAACTAAAGAACTGGCAACTAGCTGACCAAATAAGAAGTAATTTACTTGAACTGGGTATCGCTATAGAAGACAAACACGATGGTACGACTATTTGGAAAAAGGTTAATAAAAGTTAAATCTACAGCACAAGTCAAAATAATACTTGAAAAATCTCTTAAAAATTCTATAAATAATGCTCTAATTCTAACAATAAATACAGGTTAAATTATGGCAGTAGAATATACTTTTTCAATTATAAAACCAGATGCAACTAAAAGAAATCTAATAGGAAAAATAAATTCTTATCTTGAGAGTGCGGGTTTAGAAATTGTAGCTCAAAAAATGGTTAAATTAACAAAAACTCAGGCAGAAGAATTTTATGCCGAACATAAAGCACGGTCTTTTTTCTCAGATTTAATAGAGTATATGATTTCTGCTCCTGTTGTGTTACAAGTTCTAAAAGGTGAGGATGCAGTAGCTAAAAATAGAAAAATAATGGGAGTCACTAATCCAGCAGATGCAGCAGACGGAACTATAAGAAAAGATTTTGCTATAGATATAGAAGCTAACAGTATCCATGGTTCTGATAGTGTTGATAGCGCTAAGAGAGAAATAGCCTTTTTCTTTAAAAAAGAAGAAATTTTGAAATAATGTTTCACGTGAAATGAAAAGATTTGATGTAATTATTGTAGGTGGTGGACATGCCGGTTGTGAGGCTGCTGCAGCTGCTGCACGAGCCGGAAGCGCTACTTTACTGATTACTTTTAAACTAGAAAATTTAGGTGAGATGTCTTGTAATCCTGCCATAGGTGGAGTTGGTAAGGGAACCTTAGTTAAGGAAATAGACGCTCTTGATGGTATAATGGCAAGAGTCACAGACAAAGCCGGTATCCATTATAAAATGCTTAATGAGAGCAAAGGCCCCGCTGTATGGGGTCCAAGAGCTCAAGCTGATAGGTCATTGTATAGAAAAGCAATGTTTGCTACCTTAAGTAATTATACTAATTTAACTATTTTATATGATTCTGTTGAAGATATAATAATTAAGGGTGGGAGGGTAACAAGTGTAACAACTAAAAAATCTGGTAATATTGATTGTTCTTCAATTGTCTTAACAACAGGAACTTTTTTATCTGGTCTAATTCATATTGGACAGACAAAGATACCTGCGGGTAGAGTAGGAGAAGAACCTTCTTATGGTTTATCAAAAACCCTTCGTAATAATAATTTTACAGTAGGAAGGCTAAAAACCGGCACTCCTCCAAGAATTGATGGTAGAACGATTGACTATAGTAAGGTCGAAGTTCAACCAGGAGACTTATTGCCTAGACCATTTTCGGAACTTACTGATAAAGTTGAAGTTCCTCAAACTAATTGTTACATTACAAGAACCACTAGTATTACCCATCAAATTATTAAAGATAGTCTGCATTTATCTGCAATGTATTCTGGTCAAATCGAAGGGATAGGGCCTAGGTACTGTCCTTCCATAGAAGACAAAATAGTTAAATTTGCTTCTAAAGACAGTCATCAAATTTTTCTAGAACCAGAAGGATTAAATGACCACACTGTTTATCCCAATGGTATTTCTACGTCCTTACCTGAAAATGTTCAAATTGAAATTTTGAAATCGATACTAGGTTTAGAAAATGCAAAAATGATTAGACCGGGCTATGCTATTGAATATGATTTTGTAGATCCTCGGGAACTTTTAGATACATTAGAAACGAAAAAAATAAAAGGGTTATTCCTTGCAGGCCAAATAAATGGTACTACCGGTTATGAAGAGGCTGCTGCCCAAGGGATAATAGCTGGTATTAATGCTGCTTTTTCTGCCCAAAATCGGGAAAAATTTACTTTAACACGAGCGGATGCGTATATAGGAGTTATGATTGATGACCTTATAAATTTCGGTACGGTTGAACCATATAGAATATTTACCTCTCGTTCCGAGTATAGGCTCACTTTAAGGAGTGATAATGCAGATATTAGGCTTACCCCTTTAGCTATAACTGCTGGTATTGTTTCTGATTTTAGGAAGAATAAATTTGAAGAAAAGGTAGCCAAAATAGAAAAATTAAAACACCGGCTTGATAAGCTTAGTTTAACTACTAGTGAACTTCAAAAAAAGGGGCATATAATAGCACAAGATGGTTCTCATAAAACAGCCTTTATTCTACTCGGTTTACCAGAATTTGGACTAGAAAAAACTTTGCAATTCTTTCCGGAATTAAAAGAAGAAAATATTAATCATTTGAAGTACCACGAAACTGAATCAAAATACTCTTCTTATTTAAAAAGGCAATTAGCTGATATAAAGTTGTTTACACAAGAAGAAAATTTAGAAATTCCTCAAGATATTGACTATAACTCTATTAAGAGTTTATCTGTAGAAACTAGAGAAAAACTCAATTTTCATAAACCAAGATCTATAGGTGCAGCACGGAGAATATCTGGCGTTACTCCTTCTGCCCTTACTACCGTGATAATTTACTTAAAAAGTAAATATAACAAATGATAATTGATAACTTAAATGTTTCACGTGAAGTAAAGGAAGCTCTGTTAAATTATCAAAATTTATTACTTAAATGGAATAAGGCAATCAATTTAATATCAAGGAATTCTGAGAAAGATATTTGGGCAAGACATATTTTAGATTCTTTGCAATTGCTGAAATATATTGATTTTTTAGACAATATTATAGATATTGGTTCTGGAGGAGGCTTTCCTGGTATTGTTTTATCTATTGGGGGAGTAAAAAATATAGCACTTGTGGAATCTGACAAAAAAAAGTCAGTTTTTTTAGCCCGAGCTGCTAAATTATCCTTAAATAAAATTATTATAATTGACAAAAGAGTAGATGAAAAATTTACCATGAATTGCGATATTCTAACCTCAAGGGGGTTTAGTAGTATAAATAATATACTGGAAGTAACTACAGGGATAAAAATACAAAAAAAAATGTTATTGCTAAAAGGTAAGAATTATGAGAAAGAAATAACAGAGGCTCAAAAAAATTGGCTATTCGACATTAACCTCCATGACAGCATCACCTCACGGGAAGGTAAAATCGTTGAAATATCTAACATAAAAAAATTAGTATGAAGGCAAGGGTTATCTCAGTTGTGAATCAAAAAGGAGGAGTGGGTAAAACTACGACAGCTGTGAATTTAGCTACCATTTTTGCTGTTATGGATAAAAAGGTTTTAATTATTGATATCGATTCGCAAGGTAATACTAGTAGCGGCCTTGGAATAAAACAGACTGAAAGAAAAATTACCTCTTATAACGTGTTTATAGGATTAAATTCTATCCGTGATGCTATTCTTGCTACAGAAGTACCTAATCTATCAATTGTGAGTGCAAATACAAATCTGGCTGCTATTGAGCTTGACTTAATACATCTTAAAAACTATGAAAATATTTTGCTAGAAAAACTTGAGGAAATAAAAAATGACTTCGATTATATAATTATTGATTGCCCTCCTTCTCTTGGTTTGATTACATTAAATGCTTTGGTAGCCTGCGATGAGGTTTTAATACCAATGCTTTGTGATTTTTATTCGCTTGAAGGCTTAAGCCATTTATTAAAAACTGTAGAAATTATAGAAAAAAAAATGAATCCGGGAATAAAAATAGGTGGTATTCTGTTTACAATGTATGATAAAAGGAACAAGTTAACCGAGCAGGTAGAGAATGATGTAAGAGCATGCCTTGGTAAACTAGTTTATAAAACTACAATACCAAGAAATGTTAAGGTTTCCGAAGCCCCTTCTCATGGTAAAGCTGCAATTATATATGATTATAGATGCTCTGGTTCAAGAGCTTATATAGATCTTGCTAAGGAAATTATCGATAACGAAGTAAATAAAGAGCTTAAGACGGCTTAAAAGAGGTAATAGAACATGAATAATAGGGTTTTAGGGAGAGGGTTATCATCATTACTGAAAGAAGAAGTGTTACCAGTAGATACAGGGACTACTCAAAATAACCTTTTAAATATTGAACAAATTGAAGTAGGGAAATACCAGCCACGTAAAAATTTTAATGAAGAAAAACTACGAGAATTGGCTAATTCAATAATAAGTAATGGATTAGTACAACCGATAATAGTTGGGCCAACTGTTAATGGTAAATATCAAATTATAGCAGGAGAAAGAAGGTATAGAGCTTGTAAAATGGCTGGTTTGGCAGAAATTCCTGTAATAATTAAGAATTTATCCAATAAGGAGATTCTCGAAATTGCCCTAATTGAAAATATCCAACGCGAAGAATTAACAGCCATAGAAGAAGCCGAAGGATATGAGAGATTAATTAAAGAATTTGGCTATACTCAAGCAGAGCTAGCAGATGCAGTTGGTAAAAGTCGCAGCCATGTAGCAAATTTATTAAGGTTAAATAGTTTACCGGTATCTATTAAGCTTATGGTTGATAACGGCCAACTCAGTATGGGTCATGCAAGATGCTTGATTGGTCTTGAGAATGCAGAAGAATTGGCCGGTAAAATAATAGCAAATGATTTAAATGTTCGCCAAACCGAGGAGCTAACTAGAAAAAATGAGGTATCACACAGAATAAGAAAGCAAAAACCTCACAATATCCAAGTCCTTGATGTAGATAATGACCTTGTAATCCTAGGCCAATCGCTTAGTGAAAAATATGGAGTAAAGGTTGTGGTTGAAAATTCATGGAACGGCGGTAAAATATCTTTTTATTACTCGAACCTTGAAGAACTTGATTCAATTCTAGCAAAAATCAACTGAATATGAAAATATTTTTAGATAGTGTAGATCTCACTGAAATAAAAAGATTTAATGAGTATGGAATCATTGATGGTATTACCACTAATCCCACTTTGATGTCTTCTGTATCAACGGGTTTTACAGAAATTATCTCTAAACTTACTACCGTTGTGAAAGGAGATATTAGCATAGAAGTGGTATCTAATGATTATGCTAGTATGATTGTAGAAGGAAATAAAATTCTAGAAATAAATGATAATCTAGTAATTAAACTGCCTTTGACGTGGGATGGGATAAAGGCTTGTAAATATTTTGCAAAACAAAATATTAAAGTAAATATGACTTTATGTTTTTCTCTGAATCAGGCATTATTAGCAGCTAAAGCTGGGGCGGCTTATGTTTCTCCATTTGTTGGTAGGCTGGAAGATATTGGTAAAGATGGAGTAGGGTTGATTGCTGATATAAGGTCCGCATACAATAATTATGGAATTAAAACAGAAATACTTGCTGCATCAATTCGCACTCTTAAGCATATCGAACAAGTAGCGCTTTGTGGGACTGATGTGATTACTGTACCGGCTAAGGTCTTATCAGAAATGGTTAGTCATCACTTAACTGATGTTGGCCTGAAAAAATTTAACGAAGATTGGGCAAAGTCTGGAAAACAAATTTAAATTAACTATCAAGAGAATAAATAATGTCTTATCAATACGTTTATGTTATGAAGGGCTTGAGCAAGGCCGTCAATGGTAAAGAAATTTTAAAAGAAACCTGGTTATCATTTTTACCAGGAGCTAAGATTGGCATAATAGGTCATAACGGGGCTGGTAAGTCAACTCTTCTTAGGATTATGGCCGGCCTTGATAAAGAGTATGAAGGAGAAGCTTTTGTTGCTGAAGGTATAAAAATTGGTTATTTACCTCAAGAGCCTCATTTAGATCCTGAAAAAAATGTTTTTGAAAATATTATGGAGGGGTTAAAAGAGAAAACTGCTTTGCTTAATGAATTTAACGAGGTTAGTAATAAGTTTGCTGAAGAAATGTCTGATGATGAAATGAATGATTTACTTGCGCGTCAGGCAGATTTGCAAGAAAAAATAGATATATGCGACGGTTGGGGAATTGAAAGAGAAATAGAGATTGCTATGAACGCTTTACGCTGCCCTGCTAAAAATGCCAATATAAATCAGATATCAGGAGGCGAAAAACGTCGGGTTGCTTTATGTAAGTTGCTTCTTGAAAAACCTGATATGATTTTACTTGATGAACCGACTAACCATTTAGACGCGGAATCAGTATCTTGGCTTGAAACTTATTTGAAAGAATATAAAGGAACTGTTGTTGCAATTACCCATGATCGTTATTTTTTAGATAATGTTGCAGAATGGATATTAGAGATTGATAGAGGTAATTGTGTGCCTTGGCATTCCAATTACTCAGCTTGGTTAAAGCAAAAACATGAAAAAATCAGCAAAGAGGAAAAGGAAGAAGGAGATAGATCCAAACAACTAAAAAAAGAACTGGAATGGGTTCAAGCTTCTCCAAAAGGACGCCAAGCAAAAAGTAAAGCACGGATAAATGCTTATCAAGAGTTGCTTAATAAAAAGAGAGATGAAGTTAATGGAACTGCTCAAATTATTATACCAAATGGCCCAAGGCTGGGAGATTTAGTTATTGAGGTTGACAATTTATCGAAAAAATTTGGCGATAAAGTGCTACTTTCCGATTTTAGTTTTAGAGTTCCCCCTGGAGCGATTGTTGGTATAATTGGGCCTAACGGGGCTGGTAAATCCACGCTGTTTAATATTTTAACTGGTAAAATACAGGCTGATAGTGGAAAAGCTAATATAGGGGATACTGTAAAACTTGGTTATGTAGATCAGTCAAGAGATCACTTAGACGATAATAAAACAGTGTGGGAAGAAATATCGGAAGGGTTAGAAGTTTTAGAACTAGGAGGTATGTCAGTCAAAAGCAGAGCTTATTGTTCAGCTTTTAATTTTAAAGGCGGTGCTCAGCAGAAAAAGGTAGGCCAGTTATCCGGTGGAGAAAGAAATAGGGTTCACCTAGCTAAATTGTTAAAATCCGGTGCTAATGTTATTCTACTGGATGAACCATCCAATGACCTGGATGTGGATACGTTAAGAGCTCTAGAAGATGCTATCCTTGATTTTGCTGGTTGTGTTTTTGTAATAAGCCACGATCGGTGGTTTCTGGACCGAATAGCTACCCATATTATTGCTTATGATAAAGACGGAAGTGCCTCATGGTTTGAAGGAAACTACGAAGATTATCATAATTACGTTACCAACTATATGGGAGAAGACTCCAGAAATCCTAAATATAGGCATAAAAAATTGGTGTAATCTGGAAAAATAGAGTGTTATTTAATATTTACTGAAATGTAAAAGAAAGAGTATAAAAGAAACGTATAAAAACCAAAAATAGGGTTTTTAGTATAATTATAGTCATGCAAGTTGAAGTAGGTGGCTTTGGTGCATGAATAGCCGGACTATCAAAATATTAGATCAGTAGATATAATGCTGACCATAGGAATTTAATAAAAAAATCACATGCGGCCTCCAAAGAAGAAAGCATTTAGTAAATCCCGCAAATGCCCAAAGTTTAAAGTTACTAATTGGTCGGAATATAATAATATTTTGCGTAATCGAGGTCGAATAGGTTTTATGATTGCCGAAAATCTCAGTGATGGGTGGTATGAAGATTATGCCGATAATAGGAAGCCTGGGGGCAGAGAAGATATAGCGATAAAGCTATTTTATGTGTTTACAAATCAGATATTTATTTGGATTGAAGTTAAGACAGAATCAAGGTTTCATCAATTGGATATTCATGTAACAAAGCCCTAAATCGTCTTGTTGCCAGGAAGGCACAAACTGAAGGTCAGTAAAGTGCTGCGTATCAACAAACCAAAGGAGATCATGGAGGAGGAATAAGAACAAATATAGACTCCGGGAGTTGGTAGAAAACGCCTTCTTCAGATTCAAGAATGCTTTTGGTAGTAAATTTTTATCGAGAGATGAAGATAATATGGAAAATGAAATGACAATCAAGTGTCAACTTTTAAATAAAATGTTTGAGATTGGTAAACCAATTTCTGTGCGTCTGGATAAGACCAGATTATGGGAAAAGAGGTAATACATCAAAAATTCGATTCATGCAACAAAGCCAAAAAATGTTAGTGCGTGTCCCAACCCAATATAAATTTGACTTCTTGGTTTATATAACGTTTACTAATTTACGATCTTTTTTTGATATGAATTCAACTTTTCCTGAAGTCAAAGCAAAAAGAGTATGATCTTTGCCTATACCAACGTTTTTACCTGGAAAAATTTTTGTTCCTCGTTGTCTGTATATGATATTTCCAGGGATTACAGCCTGGCCGTCAGATTTTTTTGCTCCTAACCTTCGTCCAGCTGAGTCACGACCGTTTCTTGAACTACCACCAGCTTTTTTAGTTGCCATATATTTCCATCCTTATTTTTTTACAATATCAAGAATTTTTAATTCCGTCAGATCTTGCCTGTGACCGTTTTTGCGGCGGTAATGCTGACGTCTCTTCTTTTTAAAAACAATAATTTTATCATCCCTAAATTGATTAGTGATTTCTGCAGTTACTGTTGCCCCTTTTACAACTGGAGTACCGATAAAAGACGGCTTAGAGTATTCGCCCACTAATAAAACCTCGTTTAGCTCAATTTTACTACCGAGCTGGCCCTCTATCTTCTCAACTTTGATTATGCTATTTTTTGCAACTTTATATTGCTTTCCACCTGTTTTAACAACTGCGAACATACTAGCAAATTCTCTCTAATAATTACTTAAAATACAACTCCAAGAGTATAAACTGAAATCATCTGAAGTCAATAATAATTTTATTAACTTTAAAGAGCGTTAGGAAATAGTTGTTAGCCTGATGATGAAGTAGTATTATGATTTGAAAAACATTGAGGTAATGTGTTAATAGTATACTGATATAAATTAACTAATTCCAAACATTATAAAATTTTTTAAATTTAGGTAAATTATGAAAAAAGTCGGTTTATTTTTATGTTTTCTCATTTTGTGTATAAGTAATGTTTTTGCTGAACAATGTTTTATTGTAAAGGAAAAAGATAAAATTATTCATCAAGAAGGAGATTGTGATCAAAGATATGCGCCTTGTAGCACCTTTAAAATTGCTCTTAGCCTAATAGGTTATGACCTTGGAATTTTAGTTGATGAAATGAATCCGTCCTGGCCTTTTAAAAAAGGTTATCCGGCCTTTTTGGACGTGTGGAAACAAGATCAAATGCCAACAAGTTGGATGAAAAATAGTTGCGTTTGGTATTCCCAAGTTTTGACAGAGAAGATTGGAATGCAAAAGTTTCAATCATATACCACGAAACTCAATTATGGAAATATGGACCTTTCTGGTGATAAAGGTAAAAATAATGGCCTTACAAATGCGTGGTTATCTAGTTCTCTTGAAATCTCTAGTAAAGAGCAAATCGCGTTCTTAGGAAAATTGGTAAACAATACCCTGCCTGTAAGTAGACATGCCCATGAAATGACAAAAAATATTTTATTTGTAGAAGAATTGCCTGGTGGATGGAAACTTTATGGCAAAACGGGCAGTGGTGTCCTCTTAAGCCCAGATAGAACAAGAAAGCTTAAAATCCAACATGGCTGGTTTATTGGGTGGATTGAAAAAGATGAGAGAGTAATAGCTTTTTCAAATCATATTTCTGATGATAAAAAACAAAATACTTTTGCCGGCCAGCGAGCAAAAGCTGACGTTAAAGAAAGATTGGTAAAAATTATTAATGATAGCAGCAGGTAATAAGGCCAATAGCAGTATCTCTAAGCTATTTTACATAGCTTCCAGGGGCAGGCTCAATCATAGAAAGAGAATTATAGTCAATAGATTTAATTAATTTACCGCTATTAGCTGATAACCATTTATTCCAACTATTCCACCATGATCCATTATGAATTTTTGCGCTTTCTAACCATTTATCCGGATCATCTAAAATATTACTACTCATCATGTGGGAGTATTTATTACTGGTAGCTGGGTTGATAACACCGGCTACATGCCCCGCTTCAGTAAGGCAGAAAGTCCGTTCTCCCCCAAATAGTTTTACCCCTTCATAAACTGATTTCCAGAGAGCGATGTGATCACTTTTTGCGGCAAGAGAAAAACTTGGCACATCAATGTGGGAAAGATTTATTTTTACTCCTAACATTTCAATGCATTCGGGGTTTTTAAGCAAGTTATCAATATACATATTTTTTAGGTAATATATATACATTTTCGCTGGCAGATTGGTTGAATCCGAATTCCAATACAATATATCAAACGCAACCGGAGATTTGCCCAGTAGATAATTATTTACGAAATATGACCATACTAAGTCGTTAGCTCGGATTAAGCTAAAACTATTTGATAAGTATTGCCCATCCAGATACCCTACTTCAGATACTTTATTTTCTATATAACCAATTGTGGATTTATTGATAAGAGCACCTATCTCACCAGGAGTAGAAAAATCCACTAAAGTAGTAAGGAAAGTAGCGCTATTTATGATATTACTATTGTGTGCCTTATAATAGGATAAAGCTATAGCAAGCAAAGTACCGCCTATACAATAACCGGCTGCATTAACTTTTTCAAAGCCTAATTTTTGTATATGTTCAAGAGGTTCTATTACTCCTTGGTGTAAATAATCCTCAAAATCTTTATCGGCTAGTTCTTTTGTTGGATTAACCCAAGAGACAAGAAAAACCTGAAAATTGTTTTCTACTAACCATTTAATTAACGAATTTTCCTCAGATAAATCTAGTATGTAATATTTATTAATCCAAGGGGGCAATATAAATATAGGAATTGAATGCACCTTTTTTTTGGGAGCATAACAAATCAATTGTATCAAATCATTCTGGAAAATTACCATTCCTTTTGTAGTTGCCAGATTTTTACCAATTTTAAAGTAAGATTTATCTGTAGTAGAAATAGTTAGTAAAGAGCCTGATTTCTTAATATCTAAAAGGAAATTTTCCATTCCTTTAACAATGTTGCTCATCCCACTTTCTAGAGATTCTCTTATTACTTCTGGATTGCTAAAAGCAAAATTTGAAGGGGAAAGAGCATCGATAAACTGGCTGGTTATAAACTCTAGAAACCTTTTTCCGTCATTATCCAATTCATATTGTCCGACGGTTTTCTTTATCCAGTCCGCAGAAATCATGTAATATTTCTTAATGAATGCAAAATAAAGACTTTGTTGCCATGCAGGATCTCTGAACCTTTTATCAGTAAAAGAGAGATCTTGCTGATCATCTGATTTTTTTCCCGTAAATTTTGCTACTGAATCAGCGATTAGTTTTTGCAAATTATGGATATATTCCAGATTTATATCGGTAAACTTTTCAGGATGCTCAAAAATTTGCTCAAATAATTTACTAGCTATTTCCGTAGATTTATCGGCGTCGTACAAATCAGATGGCATTGGAGGCAAGGACTTATTTTGTGCAAGCTGCATAATTATTTCCTGATAATATATACCAGCCTTTTTAATATTTTCTATAACATCATCTCCAGATATTTTAGACATTTTTATATACTTACCATTTTTCTAACTGATTTCTCTGATAACGATACAGGTAATAAAGAAGTGTAGTACCTAGAATAAGACAAATAGGAATTAAAAAATTATATCTATCGTCATTAACGTCAGCATTTTCTGCGGCTATATAACTGCAGAAATATCCTACAGCTCCAGCTAGCGTGTATAATATTATTGCTAACTGTAAATAAAAATCGGTAAATTTTGCAGCTATTATTAAGAGATTAGAGCAAAAATATAAATATAAAAACGCAATCATCCCTTGACATTCAATAGATAATAGTTTATACTTAGGTTTATAATAAGGTAAAGAATTATGAACTTTTTTGAATTTAACAAACAGTTTCCTACTGAACTTGATTGTATAAAGTACTTTATCACAATTAGGTATAATAATAAACCCGTTTGCAGACATTGCGGGAGCGACAGATTAACACACAGAAGAGATACACCTAAAAATTTTCAATGTATCTTCTGTAATAAAGGTTTCTCAATCTTCAAAGGGACAATATTTGAGAAGTCTGACACTGATTTACGTAAATGGTTTTATGCTATTCACTTGTTTTTAAATAGTAAAAAAGGTATATCAGGCTACCAACTAAAAAGAGAAATAGGCGTTACTTATAAAACGGCTTGGCGTATGCTTAAGCAAATCAGGCTTGCTATGGGTAATATTGAAAACCAGCAATTTTTTGGTACTTTAATTGAAGTGGATGAGACCTATGTAGGCGGTAGACCTAGGAAGAAAAACAATAGAGATGATGATAACGATAACTTACCACCAGTAAATAAAAGGGGG
This sequence comes from Candidatus Megaera polyxenophila, assembly GCA_037101405.1. Classification (NCBI taxonomy): domain Bacteria; kingdom Pseudomonadati; phylum Pseudomonadota; class Alphaproteobacteria; order Rickettsiales; family Rickettsiaceae; genus Candidatus Megaera; species Candidatus Megaera polyxenophila. The sequence goes on from AP017964.1 coordinate 486,448, forward strand.
CGTGGTACTAAAAAGAACGTTGTTGTTGGTTGTATTGATAAGATAAATAAGTCTGTATTTGCTAAAGTTATGATTAAAAACAACGATGGCAAGAAATTAACAGGTAAGCAGCTATTAGATGTATTGAATCAAGTTATAACCCAAGATAGCGTCATTATTAGCGATGAGTTCAAAGGATATAATATCCTCGGTAAGAAAACAAGCCATATCCATTTAAGAGTAGACCATACGAAAGAATATGTAGCCAGCGGTAACATTCACACCAACAATATGGAGAACTTTTGGGGAACTCTAAAGCGTGGAATACTCGGCATATATCACCACGTATCAGCTAAGCATCTTCAAAAGTATGTTGATGAGTTTGCTTTTAGATATAATACTAGAGAAAATGGTTGTGTATTTAATTTGATTTTACAACAGGCGGTTTTCTAACGAATTGAATAGAGAGACTTCCATTTTCTAAACGATTTAAAATACCTTCTATATGTACTTTATGATAAACTTCATATTTTTCATTATTTAAAATACCGTATTTTAAAGCAATAGTTGCTGTAATTTTTAAAGATTTAGCTATGTTTATATCTTTTACTTTAATTATCCCTGTCGCTGCATTAGAAAGGTAATAAGGTGGAAGTAAAACTGATGATTTATTTATTACATCTATTTCATCTTTTTGATGTGTCTGACCATTAACAATTATAACTGTCTTTTCTTGGTCTAAAAAACAACTAATCACCTGAGTAGAACAGTTATAAACTGACATAGCAATTCGAATGTTGTGTATATTATTATCTGGAAATTCTAATCTAGGTTCTGGAATTATCAATAATTTATCCTTAATACTATAATTTTGCTTACATTTATGTACTAAATAAACGAGAGGTAGAGATAAAAATATAGCACCTAAAAACTGTTGCGTTAACATATAGTACCCCAAACTACTGCAAATAAAAGCAAAAGAAGGTAATGCTTTACTGTCCAGCCAATCTTTGATATAATCACTGACAATAGTATTAGAAACTTGTTTAAAAAATTCCAACATAATAAATTATTATAAAACTGACCAAATATATCAGTAATATACAATCTATTATTGAATGTCAAGGGATGATTGCGTAATATATTCCAGTAACAATTAAAACCATTACCTATTTTTCTTTAAACCCCTTAAACATCGCATCAATAACAGGATCGAGTAAGTATTTTAATAAAGTTCTAGTACCGGTTACAATTTGCACTTCAGCTTGCATACCAGGATGTAATTCTATCTTCCTCGTACGGGCTACTTCGTTAAATTCATCCATATTTAGCTCAATACGTGCCAAATAATACCCCCCTGTATAACGATTATCCATTTGATGCCTCTGATCAATAACTATATCAGGAGAAAGGGATACAACTGTACCAGTAAATAAAGGCGTAGTTCTGGATTTAAAAGCACTAAAACGTATTTTAGACTTAAGCCCTACCCTAATTGAATCAATATTTTTAGGTTCTATTTTTGCTTCAATAATTAAATGATCGCCACTTGGAGAAATATCCATAATAGTTTGTCCGCCAGGAATCACACTACCAACAGTATGATAATTGATATTATTGACCACACCATCTACTGGGGATTTTAGCACAGCACGTTCTAGCATATCACTAAGAGCATAAAATCTCTCTTTCTTATCTGATACATTAATCTGTACATCCTTTAATTCACTCAAAGTGTGAGCTACAAATTTGCTATCTAAATTAAGGAACTCAATTTCGGTTCTTGTAATTTCTTGTTCTGATCTGGCAATTTCACTATCAGCCATAGCAATTTCACTGAGCGCAGAAGCTTCTTTTGCTTCCAACTCAAGTAAAGCCGCCTTCTGGGCGAAGCCTTTATCACTCAATTTTTTTGTTGCTCCTACCCGGTCTTTTATAAACTCCAGTGTTTTTATCAAGGAAACTTTTTTTGCTTCTAAGCCTTCAATTTGTTTTTGGGATTGTTTAATTTTTTGCTTTAAAGAATCTTGTTCAGCTCTCTTAAGATCTTTCTGAGAATTGAATAAATTATTTTGCGTTTCAATAATTTTTGCTACTTCTGGAATTGCTTTATCTTTGGTTAAAAATTCAGGATATTCTATAATATCTTGGTCATTAATCTCTGCAAGTAATCTAGTTTCAAATCCTAAGAAACTTCGGTATTGATGTAATACAATTTCATATTCAGATTTGATTTTAGTTGAATCAAACTCTAGCAGCGGATCTCCTTCTTTTACATGATCTCCTACCTTCACATAAATAGCTTTTATTATCCCCCCTTCTTGATGATTTAAGCTTTTACGTTGAGTATTACTAATAACTGTTCCAGAAGCAACAGCAGCACTATCAAGAGGAGCGATTGCAGACCATATTAAGCCAAAAACTACAAAAATAATTGTTACGTAAGTTCCAAACATAATAGGTGACTTAGCACTCTCAATCACATCATTTGAATTAGCAGTCTGGCGATTAATAATAAAATTAGTAAATTGATCAATAAACCTTACGCCAGATTGCATAGATTGAAGAATCCCTACAAAAACATTTTTTAGAGATAATTTTCGCCTTTTTTCAGATTGCGCTAATGCTCCTGCTCCCATTGCACCCGGAGGCAACATGCCATTTTTAGCCATTAATTGCTGAAGCTGTTTAAGCTTCTCGGGATCTAGTTTTTTATTATCTGACATAACCGAAAATATATTTATTACTGTTCATTAATATGAATCATACCATTTTGAAGCATTTTTATCCGCCCTTGAACTTCTTCTTTTGAACCAAAACTTGCTACAGCTCCATCTTGTAAAACCATTATCTTATCTACTTCTGACAATACAGACGGCCGGTGTGAAATAACAATGACGCCTATTCCTTTCTTTTTTGCTTCTCTGAGTGCCGTTGAAAGAGCAAGTTCTCCAGCCTCATCCAAATTAGCATTAGGTTCATCGAGGACCACAAGCTTCGGATTACCATAAAAAGCCCTGGCTAACCCTATCCTTTGCCGCTGGCCTCCAGATAGATTTGAACCGGCATTACCTATATCTGTATCATACCCGTCCGGAAAGCGCAGTATTATTTCATGAGCACCACACATTTTTGCCGTCTCAATTACTTTCTCCGGTGATACTTCTTCTGCCATCCTTGCTATATTTTCTTTGATCGTACCACTAAAAAGCTCAATCCCTTGGGGCAAATAACCGACATGCTCGCCAAAATTTTGCCTATTCCAAGTGTATACATCCCCTCCGTCAAGTCTTACTGAACCCGTAGAAGCTTTCCAAACACCTACAATTATTTTTGCAAGAGTAGACTTGCCGGCAGCACTAGCACCAATAATAGCTAATATCTCACCAGGTTGCAGAGAAAAAGACACTCCTTTTAAAATATACCTTGGTACTAAAGACTGAGGAGTTCCAGGCTTAGTCGGTATAACATAAAAAATATTTTCTACTGTCAAATGACCTTCCACCTGTGGTATCGGCATGGCCTGGTCTCTTTCTTGATAGTTATTAAAAGATTCGTTAATTGTTTTATAAGACTTGATAGCACTACTAATGGTTTTCCACATAACAATAGAGTTATCAAAAGGGGCTAAAGCTTTACCTACTATAATAGAACTGGCAATCATACCACCGGTAGTCATATCTTGACCACCCGTTTTCACCACAACATAAGCACCAGTACCAGTAACAGCCATCGTCATAATATTTCGAATAAATCTAGAAAAATTAGAGATTATACCGTTTCTATAACTGGCTACAGATTGCTTGGCAAGGGATGCTTCATTAAATTTTGCCCAATTCTTGGTAACATTTTTAATCATACCCATTGCCTCTACCGCTTCAGCATTTCTATTTGCAACATCGGCCTGGGTCATACCTTTAATTGAAAATTCAGTAGCTTCGCCAAGGGTTTTATTGGTAGCTACCGCATTAAAAAATGCAAAGGCAACAATAATTACTGCTCCTGCAATTGTAATCCATCCAATATATGGGTGTATTAAGAAAATTATTACAATATATACTATACTCCAAGGGGCATCAAAAACAGTATTAATCCCTGTACTGGTTAGAAAAGTCTTTAATGTCTGAAAGTCCCGGAGCAGTTGGCTGGAAGCCGGATTAACTTTAGTAGCTGATGCAGAAATTGAGTGGCTAAAAATAATTGGAGATAACGTATTATCAAGCCATTCTCCAACTTTTATTAAAGTAAAAGACCGAGCTATCTGTAAGAGGCCATGCACAAAATATATCGATCCAATAATCAAAGATAGCAATAATAAAGTATCTAAATTACCACTTCCTATAACTCTGTCTAGTACTTGTAAGGAATATAAAGGTGTCACCAACATTAACAAGTTGATTATAAAAGCAAACACAAACGTAATTTTAAAAGCTGCCTCACATTTATCCAAAGCAACCTGCAATGGATTATCCTTTTTCTTGGCCTCTTTCTGATTCATAATATTAATGACCATATTTTTAGATGGGTATTATACATAATTTATTAAATATTAGCTAGTTTTTATTAATACTTTTCCCTTATAATACTTAATAAATTTTACAAATTCCTTTTGTTTTAATCTTGTCAAAATTTCTGTATTTTCTGAAAGGCAAAGAACAACAAAGGCAAAATTCATATAAGGAATAAAATTGCTTCCGGTGGAGAATTTCACATGCAATTTACAATCTTCATTAAAAAGTATTCTTTTTGATAAGGATTTAGAGCTTAAATTGCTCATTTGTAATAGGTTGTTATATTCTAATATTAATGGATAATTAGCGAGAAAATTATCCAGAAACATTTGCCCATCGTTATTATTGCATACCAAAATCAACTTAAGGTTTTGTTCTTTGTCTTTATTAAAAAGCACCCTGTAGCCATAGTCCGCGGCTATATTATTTATAACAAATCTTGTAAGGATAAAATTATCAGCCAAATCTATAATATTCTGCCCCTTAAATCCTATTATACATTCACCTTTTTTATTTCCAGGCATATGGATAGTGGTTTTAATATCAATTTTTTCTAGGGTTTCAAGAATATCACTACGTAAGTTGCTATAGCAATCAAATGGATCTACCTTCCACACATCACTTTCTTCTTCCGAAGGTTCTACCCAGAATTTTATTTCAGCTTCAAATGTTGCTACCATATTAGGAAGAAAATCATAGATAAGTTTGCTAGCATGCTTTCTAATATTTAAGCCATCTGCTAGATTAACGCACAAAAAACTGGTAGTAGGCAAAGACCGAAATGGATCACAAAATCCCTTAGAATCAATCGGTAGTAAACATATATTTTTACTTAGGTCAAACCCATGATTATGGGGATCAGTTAAGATATTTTTAGCAGCACTATCAATCTGATTTAAATTACCTTGTGAATCTAGATACTTGAGCGAAACAAATAAAGATTCATTTTTTTTGACAAAAGTTAAATTTTCGTTTGTTAAATACATTTACAATCCCTTGTATTTTAATTTTATTACTTTTACACAACCTTAAATTAATTCTTCAGCTATTTGGACTGCATTTAGCGCAGCACCTTTACGTAAATTATCAGTAGTTATCCACATATTAATAGTGTTGTTGCAAGAATTGTCGTTTCTTATTCTGGAGATATATACTTCATCTTCTTCTACAACGTCAACAGGTGTTGCATATTTTATTTCATTATTACAACTATAAGTGATAATTCCGTCTAACTCCGAAAGAATCTCCTCTGCCTCTTTTGCGTTTATTTTATTTTCAAATTCTACATTAACTGACATGGAATGGGAAACAAAAACAGGAACTCGCACACATGTGACACTGACCTTAATATCCCTGCCGATAATTTTTTTTAGCTCCTGCTCTATTTTATACTCTTCGTCAGTAATTCCATTTTCATGAAAATCGCCGATATGGGGAAATAAATTAAATGCAATTTGTGTCGGAAAGACTTTTGGTGGTATATTCTCAAAAATAAATTTGGCTTTGGTTTGGAGATATAGCTCATCCATAGCTTCTTTCCCAGCTCCAGAAACTGATTGGTAAGTGGAAACTACTACTCGTTTTATTTTTGCCGCATTATCTAGGGGTTTTAAAGCTACTGCAAGAGGTATGGAACAACAATTAGGATTGGCTATAATACCCCCAGCTTTAAAATTTTTTAAGACAGAAATATTTGCCTCAGGTACAACTAGCGGCACATCATCCTCCAGCCTAAAGAGAGAGGATTTGTCAATGACCGTACATCCTTTACTTGCGGCTGTTTTCGCATATTGCTTTGATACTTTTGAACCTGCACAGAAAAAAGCAAAATCAATATCAGAAAAATCAAGATCCGTTATTTGGCATACCTTAATAGTGCTATCACCAAAACTTACCGATTTCCCCACCGAATCGGCAGAAGCTGCTGCAAAAATTTTGTTTACGGGAAAGTTTCTTTGATTAAGCGAATTAAGTAATTCTCGTCCGACATTACCTGTTGCACCTATTACAGCTACATTATATTTTTTCATTTTTTATTATATTTATTTTAAATTAGTTTACTAAAGCTCGCTCCAGCAATGATATGAGTATGGAAATGAAAAATAGTTTGTCCTGAAGATGAGCCATTATTGCTAACAATACGATATTCTTCTGCTCCTTGAGACTTAGCTATATCTGATATTTTTCTGAAATAATGGGTTAATTCTTCTGGCCTAGCTTTTTGACTAAACTCATCAAAATTTCTATATCCACCTTTTGGGATAACTAGGATATGGATAGGAGCAACAGGATTTATATCATTTATAGCGATAATATATCCATCTTCATAAACCTTAGAAGATGGTATTTCACCTCTGATTATTTTAGCAAAAATATTATTCGTATCGTACATATGATATTTATTATATTTTTATTCAAAATTAGATATTAGTTCGTGTCATATACTTTAGCTCAGCTTCTTCTTCAGAATTAGCAAGTATTATATCATCTAGCTGCATGCCACGTTTCCTTGCATAAAATTCTCTAATTTCTGTGGCAAAAAACCCAAAAATGAAAAACTGAACAATATATTTTAAATTCCCTATTAGTGAAACAACTTCTGTTTCACTAAAGGAAATTACGATAAAATTAGCTACCATAACTAAAATGATAACTAACCACATTCTATGGTATATTGCCCAAAACAGGTTAAAAACACTAGCAACAGGTGAAAATCCTTGTTTAATTATTACCGGATCGGAATTTTTACCTACGTCGCCAGCATATATGGAATATAAATTCATTCGTTACACTTGCAAAATTCACCCTTGATAATTATCTACTAAATTGATAGTTTGTACAAGGTTTATAAAGAAAAATTTTTATGTCAGATAATTTAAATAATAATACGGGGCTAAGAGGGACTACCATACTTTGCCTAAAAAAAGGTAACGAGATCGTAATAGCTGCTGACGGTCAGGTTTCTCTTGGTAACATGGTGATGAAATCCACCGCCCGAAAACTTCGTACTCTGTGTAATAACAAAATAGTGGCAGGTTTTGCTGGTTCTACCGCTGATGCTTTTACGCTTTTTGAACGTTTAGAAACAAAATTGGAAAAACATTCCAACCAGCTTGTTAGAAGCGCTGTTGAACTTGCTAAAGACTGGCGTACGGACAAATACCTCCGGCGTCTTGAAGCAATGTTAATAGTTGCGGATAAAAATAATATTCTTATAGTTTCAGGTAACGGAGATGTAATAGAACCAGAAAACAATATTGCAGCTATCGGCTCTGGTGGATTCTTTGCTCTATCTGCCGCTAGAGCTTTGATGTCTATAGACACTCCCTTATCTGCCGAAGAAATTGCTTTAAAATCAATGCATATAGCAGCAGATATATGCGTAATGTCTAATCATAATATAATCATTGAGAAAGTAATATGAGTTCAAAAAAAAATATGGGCCTGACTCCAGCAGAAATAGTTGCCGAACTAGATAGGTTTATCGTAGGTCAGCACGCTGCTAAAAAAGCTGTAGCTGTTGCACTTAGAAATAGATACAGAAGAATCCATGTAGATGAACCAATGCGAAGCGAAATATCGCCTAAAAATATTCTAATGATCGGCTCTACTGGAGTAGGTAAAACCGAAATAGCCAGAAGGCTTGCACGCTTAGCTGATTCACCTTTTATCAAAGTAGAGGCAACAAAATTTACCGAAGTAGGTTATGTGGGGCGTGATGTTGAATCGATAATTAGGGATTTAGCTGAAATTGCTGTTAGCTCATATAAAGCTAAAGCCAAAGCCGAAGTTGAAAAAAACGCCCAGCTGAAGGCAGTAGAAAGAATTCTTGACGCAGTAGTTGGTAAAACCGCTTCTCCTGAAACTAGAGAGAAATTTCGAGCAAAAATTTTATCGGGAGAACTTAATAACTCTGAAATAGAAATTGGCGTAAACTACACCCCCTCGCCTATGGGGGGAGGAAGTTTTGAAATCCCAGGTATGCCAGGAGCTGCCATGGGGGTTCTAAATATTAGCGATATGATCGGTAAAGCTTTTGGCGGTGAAAAAACTAAATTAAAAAAACTAACCGTTCAAGAAGCCTTACAAGTCATTACTTCTGAAGAATCAGAAAAAATGGTAGATCAGGAAAAAATAGTATCAGCTGCATTAAAAGCAGTTGAAAACGACGGAATAGTTTTCCTTGATGAAATAGATAAAATAACTTCACGATCAGAAGGAAAAGGCGGAGAAGTTAGCAGAGAAGGCGTACAACGAGATTTGCTTCCTCTAATCGAAGGAACAAATGTGGTAACCAAATATGGTACTATTAAAACAGACCATATTCTATTTATAGCCTCAGGAGCTTTTCATTTGTCAAAACCTTCCGACCTTTTACCAGAGTTACAAGGTAGGCTTCCTATTAGAGTAGAAATGACTTCTTTAACTAAAGAAGATTTAATTAAAATATTAGTTGAACCGGAAGCTAGCCTTATAAAGCAATATACAGCTTTAATTGCTACTGAAAAAGTGAATCTTACCTTTTCTAAAGAGGCAATTGAAGAGATAGCACATCATGCTTCGAACTTTAACATTGAAATTGAAGATATAGGTGCTAGAAGACTTCATACTATATTAGAGCATCTACTTGAAGATATTAGTTTTAGAGCAAGTGATATGAAAGAAAAGGAGATTCTAATTGATAGAGAATTTGTTAATAAAGGACTAGAAGGGGTGATTAAAAATAGAGATTTGGCAAAATTTATATTATAGTATTTTATAGTTTACACTCGTTAAACTATATGATTTTTGCATATAAAGTCCACTTTTCCTAAAAGCGTGCTTACTATAAAGCTAAGGCTTGATTCAAATTATTGAAGTGATTTTTATTACAACATACGTCCCAAAGGATTGAAAAATTAAAAGCATTCACTAAAAGAAATTTGTTTAAGCTAAAAATAACAATAATAATTTAATAAGTTATGCAAAGAAATCAGTTTTTAGACTATCCAGAAATAGCTTCACTAACCCCCCCACCCGAGAAGCTTGTAATCCTACTTCATGGGCTTGGCTCTGACGGTAATGATTTGATTAACTTAGTTCCCTATATTCAAAAAGCAATGCCTGCTTGTCATTTTATTTCACCCCACGGAATAGAAGCATATGATATGGCATCTTTTGGACGTCAATGGTTCAGCCTACAAGATAGATCAGCTTCGGTAGTATTAAAGCTAGCCGAAAAAAATGCTCCATTAATTAATGAACTTATAAAACATAAGCAAAAAGAGCTTAATATTACTAATAAAAATACTATCCTAATTGGATTTTCACAAGGAGCCATGATAGCAATGTATCTTACTTTAACTCAAATGGAGTCTTATGGAGCAACTATTGCTTTTTCAGGTAGGTTATTGCCCCCGGTTAATTTAATTAACCGCTTAACTCCTCTCTGCTTAATTCATGGCAAGGAGGATGATGTAGTACATTATGAAGAAACCAATAATGCGGCAAAATATTTTACCGAAAATGAAATTAAACATGAGAAACTGATCATTGATAACCTAACCCACTCTATTGATGATAAAGGACTGAAATTTGCCCTGCAATTTTTAAAAAATTATAAAATGATATAATTTATTAGATGTTAAAAAGTTTTTTTGATCTTACAATTATTAGAATATATTTAATATTTCAATTCGTTACTCGAGCTTGCCTAGGTTTATTTGGAATAACACAAAACCAAATCGCTATAACCGAGCTTCCTGGTATATTTTTAGTAGGAATTATTAACGATTTTATAGCTATTGCCTATTTTCTTCCTTTAATGCTAGTTATTAGCAGCTGTTTTCATAGGGTTTTACGGAACAAAATTACAATATACAAAATTTGTTCCCTCGGAACTTATTTTTTAATTAACTCCATCCTTATATTCACCTTAATCGCTCAAATTATTTTCTGGGAAGAATTTGGCACTAATTTCAATTTCATCGCAGTAGATTACTTAATTTATACTCATGAAATCATCGGTACTGTATTTGAATCCCTACCTATATATAAGATTTTGGTTGCTTTTACTATAAGTTCCACATTACTGACCTATTTTTTAAGAAATTATATTTTTAACCAAATAGCACAGATAAATACAAGATTTTATTTAGCATATGCGCTAAGTTTATTTGCTTTAAGCTTAGGTTTTTCAAAATTTTATGATTCGGAAAAATTTACTCTAAGTACCAATAGATACGCTATAGAAATAGGAAAAAACGGTGGTTATGAGTTTTTTACGGCGTTTTTTAACAATAGTTTAAATTACGATCGATTCTACCAGAAACTTCCCAATGATACGGCAATAGATATAGTTAGAGCTAATATTATCCAGCCGACCCAGGAATTTTTAAATAACAAAAATATAGAAAGATACGTAAATAAAAATAATAACCTAGAAACTAAAAAATACAACGTTGTACTAATTATGGTAGAAAGCTTGAGTGCTAAATTTATGGGAAAATTTGGCAACACTGAGTCGATAACTCCTAATCTGGATAAATTAGCTGATGATAGTATCTTCTTTACTAATTTTTATGCTACAGGCACGAGAACTGTAAGGGGGCTTGAAGCTGTCAGTTTATCTGTACCCCCGACCCCTGGCTCTTCTATTATTCGCAGGCCTAATAACGCAAACCTTTTTAATGCAAGCACAATTTTTAAAAAGGCCGAATATGATATTAGCTTTATTTTTGGAGGATATAGCTATTTTGACAATTTGAATAAATTCTTCTCTTCTAACAGCTATAAAGTTATTGATCGCAGTAATTTTTCTTCCGAAGAAATAAGTTTCTCAAACGTTTGGGGAGTAGCAGATGAAGACCTCCTATTTAAAGCGTTAGGAGAATTAGATAAAAATTATAAAGCTGGCAAGCCGTTTTTTTCTCTAATTATGACAACTTCTAATCATCGTCCATATACTTTTCCGGATGGAAGAATAGACTTACCTTCTGGAGGGGGAAGAAATGCAGCAGTAAAATATACCGATTATGCTATAGGTAAATTTTTTGAAGAAGCAAGAAAAAAAGAGTGGTTTAAAGATACCATTTTTGTCATTACTGCTGACCATTGCGCAGCAAGCGCTGGAAAAGTCAACTTGCCTGTTGCACAATATCATATACCATTGATGATTTATAACCCACACATCTTAAAACCTAAACAAGTAGATAACTTAGCAAGTCAGATTGATATAATCCCTACAATTTTGGGAATTCTTAATCTCCCGCACACTACTAAATTATGGGGAACAGATATATTAAATTTTCCGGCAAATAGAGCTTTTATCAGTACCTATCAATTACTAGGTTACATGAAAGACGAACATTTGATAATATTAGCACCAAATAGCAAGCCTAAAGCTTATCAACTATCGGGAATCAACCAACGTGAAATTGATGATACCAGGGGAAATTTAACGCACGAAGCAATAAGTCTCTTCCAAACTGCTTCCAGTTTTTATGAAAACGGTGAATTAACAGAAAAATAGTTTTGATTCTTTCTGTAGCAAATTAAGCTCATTCTTTGTATATTTAAAATTTAATTAATCCTAAAATAGGCCGCTATGAATCATATTAATAAAATACTAGAAGAAACCGATGTTGAAATCTTTGAAGCAATAAAATCAGAAGCGAACAGGCAAGAAGATTATATAGAATTAATAGCTTCTGAAAATTTTGCAAGTAAAGCGGTTCTGGCAGCTCAAGGATCAATTATGACTAATAAATATGCTGAAGGATACTGCGGCAAAAGGTATTATTGCGGATGCCACGAAGTTGATAAGGCTGAAAACTTAGCTATTGAAAGGGCTAAAAAGCTATTTAACTGTTCTTATGCTAATGTTCAACCACATTCAGGCTCACAAGCTAATCAGGCCGTTTACCTGGCCCTATTAGAACCAGGTGATACTATACTTGGAATGTCTTTAGATAGCGGTGGACACCTGACGCACGGAGCAACACCCAATATTTCTGGGAAGTGGTTTAAACCGGTTTTATACCATGTTAATCCAAAAACATATCTTATTGATTATGATGAATTAGAAAGGTTAGCTCTCGAACATAAACCCAAGTTAATCATTGCTGGGTTTTCCTGTTATACGCACACACTTGATTTTAAAAGGTTTAGGGAAATTGCCGATAAGGTCGATGCTTACCTTATGGCTGATATTGCTCATATTGCTGGCCTAGTTGTAACCGGAGAACATCCAAGTCCATTTCCTTATGCCCACGTGGTAACTTCTACTACTCATAAAACCCTACGAGGACCAAGAGGCGGCCTTATCCTCTCGAATGATCCAGAAATTGCTAAAAAAGTTGACAAAGCAATTTTTCCTGGCCTGCAAGGAGGACCATTAATGCACGTAATTGCGGCCAAAGCTGTTGCTTTTAAAGAAGCATTAACTGATGAATTTAGGGAATATATCAAACAAGTGGTAAGGAATGCCAAAATACTTGGAGTCTCACTTGGAAAAAGAGGTTACGATATTTTAACCGGTGGTACTACCAACCACATGGTAATAGTTGATTTAAGAAAACATAAACTTACTGGCAAGCTAGCTGCCGATTCTCTAGATCGAGCAGGTATTACCTCAAATAAAAATAGTGTTCCTTTTGACACCACTTCCCCTTTTATCACTTCGGGTATTAGACTGGGTAGCCCTGCTTGTACAACAAGAGGCTTTAAAGAAAAGGAATTTGAAATAACAGGCAATTTAATTGCCGATATATTAGATTCACTTAAAATATCAGAGAATAATTCGGATACAGAAAAAATGGTATTCAAAAAAGTAAAAGAGTTAACAGTAAAGTTCCCAATATATCATAGTAAATAAAAAAAATTTTATGAATAACAAGATTTCAAGGGGGTTACCAGCAACATTAATAATTACTTATTTAATAATTTCTTGCCTAAGTTTTAATTGCTCTTATGCCCATGAATTTGAGCATCCGGCAAGCTGGCATAACCCTAAAATTACCAAAATTCTTAAAACTGCAAAAGTTACCGATATTAAACCTATGAAAGAAGTTTTAATAGAACAAGGTAAAAAAGCTGAATTTGACGGTCAGGTATTTCTCATTACTTTAGAAAATGGAGTACAAGGTGTGTTTAAAAGCTTACCTCTTGACGATCAAGGAGATGCTAAGGCTGAAGTTGCAGCGTATCAAGCTTCTGTTTACCTAGGGTTTCCTTATATTCCTCCTACTGTTTTAAGGAAAATAAATGGTATGACAGGCTCGCTACAGCTTTTTGTTAACACCCCTATTGACCTATTAAAAAATGGGGAATATAAGAAATATTCAAAAAAATTTAGCAAGGAAGACGAAAATAATTTAAAAATATTTTATTTTGTTTTTGGCCAATGGGACTCAGGCCCGCATAATTTACTAGCTTATCCTGATGCGTCTAAAATATACCCGATAGCCATTGATAATTCCGGTATACGAAATCACCAGCACGTTCGTTATGGAGAACTGCCCTTTGTAAGAGTATTTTATAGCGATAAACTAAATACAAATGATTGGGATAAACCCTTCCCTTTTGAAGATGCTAAAATTATTGATGACCCCTCCTACGATAACCTAAAAAAATCATTTAATAATAAGCTACCTGAATCCTTTTATAAAAGCTTTAAATCCTACAACCAACCATTAAAATACGTTATCTACCAAAATAGTTTATGGAGGCAATATCATGCTTTTGATAAAAGTTTTAGTAAATCGTATGTAGAAAAATGCCCTAAAAGGGCTTTATTAGCTTTAGAAAAACTTGACTTAAATAGCCTTAAGGAAATTTTTTCTTCAGCCAAAGGTGTTGATTTTCTAACAGATTCCTACTTGCAAAAAATTTTGGAACGTCGTAATCAGCTGTTATCGTCTAAATGTCCAACTACGTAATTTATAACTATGAAATGCCCATTTTGTGAAAAGGCGGAAACTGGCGTAAAAGACTCCCGAACTACAAACGAAGGATCAATAGTAAGGCGCAGAAGATATTGCGGTAAATGCGGAGGCCGCTTTACTACTTTTGAACGTATCCAGACAAGAGAACTAGTAGTCGTAAAAAGGTCCGGAGCAAAAAGGCCTTTTGACCGTACTAAAATTGAAAAATCGATAGCTACAGCTTTAAGAAAAAGAAGTTTTTCTCAAAAACAAATCGGAGAAATAAATGATAGAATAATATTAGAACTAGAAAGTGATAATACTCGGGAAATAACTACTCGGAAAATAGGGAAATTAATAATGAAAGAACTAGTAAAAATTGATCCGGTTGCTTATATAAGATTTGCATCTGTATATAAAGATTTTACTAATATCGAAGATTTTACGAGATTTATTAGTAAATTACAGAAAGACTAACTGCTAATAATAAAGAAAGTAGCCTGCGGATTATTTCAGTAACTTTAAAGCTTATTTCTCCATATATTTATAATATACAGTTTCCTAATATTTGCTTTATAAAAGGTATAGTAATCTTTCTTTTACTTGCCAGAGAATTTTGGTTAATCTCACCTATAATTGACAAAATTTTTGGAACTTCACGAGGAAGAACTTTGACAAGATAATTTATAACATCGTCACTAATAACAATTGAAAAATTGGAAAATTGCTTAAAAATCAAGATTCTCATCAATTCGTCATCAATCATGGAAATATCAACTTTATTTACTGAATTTATTCTAGAAGATAAATCAGCTAGGTTAAGCTTCGGCATTTGCGTTAAAGTAATTAATAAATACTTATTATTTTCATGCAATATATTGAAATAGTGCAATATATCTCGTTCCCGCCAGGTAGAGTCAAAACCATCAATTATAAAAGCTTGATGATGTTCTAAAATAGAGTTTGTTAGTTCATGATTTTTCTTTAAGGATAAGGCATGAGTTTTTTTTGCCCATAAATTGGCTAAAAAACTTTTTCCTGAAGATTTAGGGCCTTTTATGATCAAAACTTTTGAATATGGAAAAACCCCAAAATTGTTAGGCCACTCTCTTATATATTGAAAAGCAAGCCTATTTGAACTAGATTCAATAAAATCGCTAAAATTATTAGATAATTGGTTATTCAAAGAAAACGTTATTTGTTCCATAATAAATTTTACCTTAATTATTATAAATCTTACTAGATTTATAATAATCAATCATATGAAATAGCAATATTTTTATTATACCGGCAATTGGAATAGCAAATATTATACCTATAAAACCAAAAACGCTACCAACTGCAAATACGGCAAATATTATCCAAACTGGGTGTAGTCCTATTTTATCCCCTATTATCTTAGGAGTGAGGATATACCCTTCAATAATGTGAGCAATAACGAATAAAATTAATACATACAATATTTCCACCGAAGCTCCGTAGGAAAAATAACAACTTACTAACATTAAAAATAGCGATATAAAAGCTCCAATAAAAGGGATTATAACTAAAAATCCTGATATTATCCCAAGTAAAAGAGCAAGATCTATACCGATTAAATTTAACCCTACAATATAATAGAGACTCAGTAACAAGCATATGTTAAGCTGACCTCTGATATAGGCAGATAGTAGATTATTAATATCCAAGAAAATTCTTCCAACCTTACCTTTCTCTTTAAGAGGTAAGATTGATTCTACACCTTTGACCATTTGAGGCCAGTCTCTAAGAAAATAATATAAAATAACGGGTACCAATACAATTATAGTAAAAAAATTGATAGTCGCTAAGGTATATCCCCAAATATTATTTGCAGCGGCTACTACTACCGAAAATGCCGAATTAATAAAATTTTGCAATGAGTCTGAAACTTTAGCTGCAATAGCAGGGTCAAATTTCTCAACCCAAGCTAAAAAATAATCTAATCCGGCGTTAAAATTGTTCTTATAGCTAGGGATTTTGGCTATAAAGGCAGCAATCTGATTATAAATAATTGGTAATAACACTATAAATATTATAATAAAGCTACTAATAAATATGCTAAAAATTCCTGTCGAAATTAATCCTCTTGGAATATTAAACCTCTTAGAATTATTATCTATTAAAGGTTGTAGTAAATATGCAAAAATAAAGGCAATAATAAATGGAGCTAAAGTCCCTGAAACTGCGTAGATAATAGCTGAAAAGGCTAAAAATGTTAAGCTCCAAAAAACTAACTTATTCATAAATTGTTACCTTGAATTAAAGTATGTAAGTAGACACCGCATAAACCATAATTACTAGTTTTAAACTTATGAATGTTACTCACATGTTAATGTAACTTATTGCCATTTGGTACTTCTAAATCTGCAGAAGCAAGACAAATTGCTCCATTACTATCGGAAAAGCCAACCAGCAAGAAGTTAGAGACAAATCCTGCTATATTCTTCTCTCCTAAATTTACGCAGCCTACAATTTTCTTACCTAATAAAGTCTGTGGGGTATAGTGCACAGTTATTTGAGCAGATGTTTGTAAAACACCAATTTCACTACCAAAGTCTGCCCATATCTTATATGCCGGTTTTGTAGCACGCAAAAATTTTTCTGCTTTTACTATTGTTCCACAGCGTAAATCAACACGCTCAAACTCTTCATATGTTATTGTCATTTTTCTGCAAGTTTAATTACTCTTGCTACTTCTTAGCAACAGCAACCGATGCAGGTCTAATCAGCCTATCTTTTATTTTGTACCCCACTTGCATTGTACTAACTATTGTACCTTCTTCATATTGATCTGTTACTACCTGAGATATCGCATGATGGTTATTGTAATCAAACCCCTCCCCTTCCTTAGGTTCTATAGACTCTATACCATGTTTTTTAAAAATGGATATTAGCTCGTCTTTTATCATCCTAACACCATCAATAATTATTCTAGTATCATTATTTATATTTTCTGGAACGTGAGATAAAGCCCTAGAAAAATTATCAATTACCGGTAAAAGATCTTTAGCAAATCCAACAATCGAATAATCCCTGGCTTCTTCAACTTTTTTATTCATCCGATTTCTTATGTTCTCTGATTCTGCTACGGCACGAAGAAGCTTATCCTGCATTAACTTAATTTCCTCAGTTAAATTATTTATTAACTCAGTATCTTTTTCCTCAGTAAGAAGCTGCTGTCCTTCATGTTCATCTTCCAAAAGCTTCTGCTCCTCTCTACTCTCATTATATTTTTCAATGCCAGATACTTCCTTATCTAACTCTTGCCCATCTTTATCTTTACTATTATTTTGATCTTCGCTTTCTTTCATATTCTTAAAATCGATATTTTAGTTGCCTGATTACATTCTTTAAAATATAGTGCAAAGGGATGCTTTTTCAAGGTATAAATAAACTTAAAGTATTATTAGTTTTCATGTTGCGCCCTTCTAAAAGAAAAAACAACCAAATGCGAGATGTTTTTATTAAGAAAAACATCTTAAATAATGCAGATGGTTCTTGTTTTATAAAATGCGGTAATACCCAAGTTATTTGTTCTGCTTCCTTAGAAAACTCAGTACCTAAATTCCTAAAAGGTAAAAATAGCGGTTGGATTACTGCAGAATATGGAATGCTGCCAAGATCTACCGATCAAAGAATGCAGAGGGAAGCAATAAGAGGGAGTCAAAGCTCACGAACTCAGGAAATTCAAAGGTTAATTGGCCGGTCTCTTAGGTCAGCTGCTAACTTAAAATCTTTAGGCGAAAAACAGATAATAATTGATTGTGATGTCATAAACGCTGACGGCGGCACAAGAACAGCAGCTATTACAGGCAGCTATGTCGCTTTGCATTTGGCAATTAGATCTTTAATGGACAAAAGAATAATAAGAACTAACCCCTTACAGCACCAAATAGCTGCAATCTCATGCGGTATATATCAAGGGGAAGTCATCCTTGATCTAGATTACGCAGAAGATAGCACCGCGGAAGTAGATGCAAATTTTGTTTTTAGCTCTAGCGGTAACCTGATTGAGATACAGGCTACAGGAGAAAAAACGGATTTTAATCAGCAACAATTGTTAGAAATGCTTAATCTAGCACAAGAAGGAGCTTCAAAATTGTTTAAACTGCAAAATCAGGTTTTACTTGAGCTGTAATAGTGACAATAAGCTTCTGTACACTCCAATCAACCCCGGCACATTAACGTAATGACCCAGCTTTTTTGGTTTGCATTTATCAAAGGTTATAGCACTACTGCCGGACTAATAATAGCTATAGGAGCACAAAACGCTTTTATCTTAAGACAAGGGCTGATAAAATCGCACGTTTTAATATTAGCACTTTTGGCATCCATCATAGATATTTCTATGATATACCTGGGCGTTAAAGGCCTGGGACTTGTGATTGCTTCCCATAATTACCTAATGCTTACGGCAAAATACGGTGGCATATTATTTCTGTTTTTTTACGGATGTAAATGTTTCTACTCTGCTTTATTTAAAACCAGCTCGATAGATGATGCACATATAACCGGCAAAAAATCTCTTTCATCTGCAATCATAACTCTACTTGCAATGAGCTTCTTAAACCCTCATATGTACTTAGATACAATATTGCTTATAGGAACTGTAGGTGCACAGCTACCAGAAAACCAAAGGCTATACTATATTGCCGGCGCAGGTACAGCTTCAGTTATCTGGTTTTTTTGCTTAGCATATGGAGCACGCCTGTTAACACCTATTTTCCAAAAACCGATAGCATGGAAAATATTAGATGCTATTATTGGAGTAATTATGTGGAGTATAGCACTTTCTCTTTTTTATATGTAATTGCAGACAAATAAAGATAGCGCTATCTAAAAAAACCTGGTTTCATGAGAAGCGCTATTTAGTTTAGTAATTACTGAGATTACAGTTTTTTCTACATACTATTCAGAAGTCAACTCCTCTTGATCTCCTGATAAATTCATAGGATTATTCTGCCGATGTTCTACAACATAAGATAATTCTGTTTCTTCCGAGTTAGCAGTATGATGATTCTCTTTCTTCTTATGCGTCGTATACAATTTTTGTTCTTTGTATTCTTCTGTACATAATACTCCATGCCCATGGTGAATATGGTTTTGGTTATTATCCTCTTCTGGGTCATGCCTATTTTGTTTGACCAATTTATATATTGCTGTTCCAATACTCAAAAATATAGAAAATGAAGTTACGGCAAGCGAAGAAATTGCTAATGGATCCATAAAAACCTCCTAATTTAATCGTTTAATATAAAAATAATCCAATCTGTTTGTATTATCTTTATATTGTAAGCTTACCACACAAAAATTAATAAGTAATTAAAATATTAACTTTTGTGTAATGAATTTTTAACGATTATATCATTCCTATTTCAACAAATCCTGTCTGTATTACAAGAAAACAAGTATGAATAAACGTATGATGTAAGGAGATTATTTAGGAGTGTTTTGTTTAATTTTTTAAAAATTTTTGATAGTTAATTGGTACTTCCTTCAAATCGTTATTTAATTTAGATATTACTTCTGGTGTAATATTTAACTCACTTTTGACATACAGTACCTGAGAAGTTGGTAACACTATATCAAGACTATATTTCTTAGCTAAATCGCCAATTATAGAGATAGTTTTCTGATGAACTACCTCTATTGCCTGGGAATGAGCATGCTCTAATGCAATTTTTTTTTGTTGAATATTTTTTTGAATTTTACTAACGCTCTTATTAAATTTTAATACTAATGAATCAAATTTTTCTTGGCTTACCGTTTTTTGTACTTCAAGCAATTCCTGCTGGCGTTTTTTATATTCCTTTTCCTGCTCGTTTATTTCATTCTCTATAGTTTTACTAAGTTCATTAATAGATTTCCTAATAGCACCAATAGCTAAAGAATTTTCTAAAATAGATTCAACGTCAACAACTGCAATTTTAGCAGCAGCTTCATCATAGGCGTTTGCTACTCTAAAAAAAATAATTAGAACAGTAAAAATATAAATTTTTAAAAACTTCATACAGTTACAAAATAATTCCTACTTAATATATCGCATAATCATGTGCAGGCAAATAAACTTCTACAAAAAAGTTAAAGTTATTACTACTGTTTTTTACCTTAACCTCTGCTTTTTGCAAAACATCAATAACTCTTATTACATCATTTAACGAAAGTTTTTTTACATTAGCTTTAAAATCACTAACATATTTAAAAAATACCGGAGGGGAAAGAGATTTTATAGCCAAATCAATGTTGACTCCATCTTCTATTTTGGAACATACAACAAATAAATTTATATAATACCTTATTAAAGCTCGGATCATTAGAACTTCATTAATATTTTGATTACGAAGTTTTTCTACTTCAGCTAAAAACAGCTCCGGCTCTTTTTTACTAAAAAATATGCACATTTCATCTCCATTAGCAGATAAATCCGGACTGAGGACTGCTTGCACATCTTCATAAGTGATTTTATCTTTATTATGAGTATAATTTATCAATTTTTCTAATTCATTTTTAATGACTTGATAATCGCCCTTCAAAGATACTTTAATATAAAATAACGCTTCTTCTGAAATTGTTTTTTGATGCTTTAACGCCATTGAATTAGCAAGTTTTACTACCATGTTCTCATCATCGTAATAACAGCCGATTGCAGCCATATGGGCAGAATCTTCAAAAAGTTTTCTAATCCCAGAAGAAGGTAAAGATTCATCACCTATAAAACAAATAAAATTAGTAAAATTTCCTGTTGTTAGAAATTGCATTAATTCTTTGTTTACCGCTGAACCATTATAATCAATTTTTATTAATTCTTTTTGTTTAAAAAAATTGCTGGTATTAGCTAGAAGATTAAGATTCGCCTCTGTAGCTTCTTTACCATTTAAATTCACACTAAAGAAATCAAATTTTTTAACCAATTGTTCAATAATAGCAGAAATAAAACCTCTGTTATGACCATATAAAAGTAAGGATTTAATAGTGCCACCAGCAATTTTTTCAATTAACTGAGATAATTGATTACTATAAAATTTCATTTTATATATTAATAGCCCTTTTATCCACTGCCAGTGCTGCTTCTCTTATTGCTTCGTTAAGGGTTGGATGGGCATGAGAAGTACGGGCAATATCTTCAGCAGCCCCCCCAAATTCCATATAGGCTACAATTTCTGCAATGAGAGTCCCAGCATCAGGACCAATAATATGAGCTCCCAGGATTTTATCATTTTTGCTATCTGAAAGGATTTTCACCATCCCTTCAGTATTACCAGTGCTCCGGGCCCTGCTATTTGCTAGAAAAGGAAATTTTCCTACTTTATAGTCTATGCCGGCCTTTTTTAAGTCTTCTTCTGTTGCTCCAACACTTGCAACTTCAGGCCAAGTATATACAACCGCCGGAATTAGATTATAATTCACATGTCCTGCCTGGCCATTCATAATTTCTACTGCAGCAATGGCCTCTTCTTCTGCTTTATGCGCAAGCATTGGCCCTCTTATAACATCCCCAACTGCGTAAATATTAGAGTAATTTGTTTGGAAATGATCATTTACATTAATCATGCCGCGCTGATCAACTTCAATTCCCATTTCCGCCAATCCCATACCCTCAGTATTCGGTTTCCTACCAACAGAGACCAAAGCAACGTCACAACTAATCTTACTTTCTTTACTGTCATTAACTCCGCTAGTAACCAGTTCGATCCGATCTTTAACCTGCTCAGCTTTTAACACTTTGGTACTAAGCATAAATTTAAATCCTTGGCCCTCAAGGATTTTGTAAAAAGATTTACCGATTTCCACATCAAGAGCTGGAACAATTCTCTCCGCATATTCTATAACAGTAATTTTACTTCCAAGCCTTCTCCATACAGACCCGAGCTCCAGACCTATATATCCCCCACCAATAATTACCATTTCATTTGGTACTTTTGAAAGGGATAAAGCACCTGTTGAAGAAACTATATTTTTTTCGTTAATATTTATCCCTGGAACATTAATTATCTGAGAGCCAGTAGCAATTAGGATATTTTTAGCCTTTATTTTCGTGTTATTTGTGCCCTCAGTAATTTCAACAGTATTTGGATCAATAATTTTTGCTATCCCCTTGATTTTACTAATTTTATTTTTAACAAAAAGGCTTTCTATCCCTTTACACAAATCACCTACTACTTTATCTTTTTTAGCAAGCATTCTGGCCAGATCAAGTTTTATATCAGCATTAATACCAATATCAGCAAAATGAGTTCTTGCCTCCTCGTATTTTTCAGAAAAATTTAATAAGGCTTTAGAGGGAATACACCCAACATTTAAGCAAGTTCCTCCTAAAGTGCTATGCTTTTCAATACAAACAACTTTATTCCCAAGCTGGGCTGCTCTTATTGCCCCCGTGTAACCCGCCGGTCCTGCCCCAATAACTGCTAAATCAAACTCTTCCATAGAAATAGATCCTCTAAATAATATAGTAAAATTTCAGTTTCAATCGGTAAATGATAGCATAATAAAAGTCTAAAACACAAGGAAGCTTTAACATTATCCCGAAAAATTTTCTGCTTTTAACTTTATTGAGCCTTTTGCCGGACTAGATACTAAGCTAATTAGATTTATTTTATCTAGAAAATTACGCTCATAGTTTTTTATATAGTTATACATTGGTTTTGTAATAGAGTAGTTTATCCTATTATTAATTGCATTTGTTTCTCCGAAGCTCTTTAAGGCCCTCATGAATAAAATTGGATTTTTATATTCTAGTTCTATCGTTTCGCAATCAATTATATTTTCAGCAAAACCTGCTTGTTGCATAAGAGGTGTCATATCTTCAAATTTAATAAAAGGAGAAATATGAGGAAAGTGAGGAATGTTATGGTCCTCTTCTGCTAGAAATAAAAGTTTTCTTAGATGATTCAGGCTACCTGAACCGGCAAAATTACAAACAAAAAGACCATCATTTTTTAGAACCTCTTTCACTTTAAATAAAAATTTTTGCACGTCATTTAACCAATGAAATCCAAATGGAAATAGTACGAGGTCCAGTGATTTTTTTTCTATTAAAACAAGCTGGTCTAGTTCAGTATAATTTAAGTTATAGGGATTATTAATAGGAAACATATGATAATCGCCAAAACCCAGGACTAATCCTTTTTTATAAGTTTTATCTATCGGTTCTAATCGCTGTATTAAATCAGAATAGAGAAATTGGTAAAAATCTGAATTTTTAATATTATCAATAGAGTTAATTTTACGGCTCTTTACCAAATCTTGATTAAATATCATCATCGTTGGTATACTTTACTCTCAAACCAATCTTCATGTTGAATTCTATCTGCATTAATACGTTTTGAAGAATTTTTATTTCTACTTACTAGATAGCGATCATTTTTTTTAGTAAATAAATCCTGGGAAGAACTTTTACGATAAGAATTAAGGTACTTCTTATTGTAAGAAACGCTATATGCAACTTTGCGTAAGTTGGCATTATATTCATACATAGACTGATTAATTTTATTAACATTATAACGGTATTTAGCAGCAAGATGCTCAGTTGCAGAATGATACCTACCTATAGCCTTTTCCATTGAACCTAATTTCTTCCTATTTTCGCTTAAGAAATAAGCTCCATATGCAATATTGCTTCTGGGAGAAAAAGCCTGATTTAAAGACGAAAAAGCTTCCGGATGGTGCTTTAAATTAATTTGCATACATCCTACATCTATATTATTATTCCCCATCATAAACTGCATTCTTACATATCTTATTGCCTCATTCTGGGTTCTAAAATGGTAGCTCTTACCTTCTTTGTTATTCATCACCGTCCAAGGCCAAACCAGCGAAATATTATGGCGAGGGTGTTTTTTTGCGGTTTCATGCAGAGAAATAGCATGCAAACTATTACCCGGCAAACCATACTTTTTTTCGAAATAAGAAAACACACTTGAACATTTCCTTGATTCCTTAAGTTCATAATCTATACTTGCGTAAGTAGAATTAGCAAAGGGAAAAGCTATTGAAAAGATTATCGTCAAGAAAATAGTTCGCATTTTACCCGTTAAAGATTAATCATACTAAATATCTTAATTTGATAAAGCTTACCAGGCAAGTAAAATGGATAAATATAAAGAAATTTTCCTTCCTTTAAGCAATAAAAGCTTCAATTTTTATGTAAAAGTAAAAGCTAGCGGTAAGCAGGATAGCATTGATGGAGTAATTTACATAGACGGCATATGGTATCTAAAATTAACTGTAAAAGAAGTTCCAGAAAATGGAAAAGCTAATAAAGCAATCATAGATTTTTTATCACGTAAATGGTCGATACCAAAAAAAGCAATTACTCTCGTTAAAGGTATCTCAAGTAATTATAAAATTCTAAATATCAAGAACGAAAACTGGAATCCATACAATGCAGATTTAATATAGATCCCAGCTCCTATAAGATAATCGTTGTGCTAATAATATAGCTTTTGCTTAAGACTCAGTATGAGCTTCTGTAATCGATATTTCCTCTACCAACTCCTTGTGGTCATGATGATCTACCCTGTGATGATTATCATCGTGATTTACCAGAAGGTTAGGAAGCTTGGAATAGTTATATTTATCGTATATTAATTTGCTAAAAGATATAGAACTTAACATACACATAATACCGTTAGTTACCATCATAAATAGCTCAAACATAACTCCCCCTCTATAAAATTAAAACACCTTAGAAGCTTAAAAACCGTAAATTAATTTATAGTATTTGTTATGGTACTCTTGAAGGTGAGTTGGTCCTACAAATACTATATAATAATTCTAGCTAATATTAATTAAAAAAGTATTAAGAAATTAATGTTAATTTAATTTCTTTCTCACTTAACAGAAATGAGCAAAAGAAAAAGCAGGATGCTTTAATAGCTGGATTTCTCATAAAGCAAGCTAACTTGAATCTATAAGTAATAAATTTAAGTATAGAATCTAAGAATTTTATCATATATAAATAAAAATAATCCTAGTTTTACTCAAAAGGCAGAAATACCCTAAGGTTATGTTATTACTTAAACCGGTTTACTTTTATAATTTAGGTTATTTAGCAACTTATTTGATTATTAGATATAAAGTTTATATCGGTGAATATCGGAGAAAAATTACGCAAGAGTTTAGCATAATTGATATAAAAGCCCATCATTACGTTCTCGTATATGAAAAACAGATAATTGGCATAACTAGAATAATGTATGAAAACGGTATAGCAGATTTAGCTAGAGTAACCGTTATTAAGAAATACAGGAATCGTGGTTACGGGAAAGAACTGGTAAAACAGGTTATTAATGAAGTAAAAAATAGCCAAAAAGCAAAAATAATAAGACTCCACATAAGTGATAAAGCTTTGTTGGATTTTTATAAACAGTTTGGTTTTAAAGAAAACGGAGAAGTCTATTTTCATAATGTTGCAACCATCAGTATGATAAAAGTTCTTTAATAGTAAGTATGAATATCAACCTCCATATAGCACCATGATCTACCATGAGAAGTAAACCAAAAAAATCCACTCCTCTATTACCTCTCTTTAAAAAGATAGACTAAAAAATCGAGCAAATAGTTTTTACGAAAAATAGTTAATTATTCAAAAGAACTATACTAAGCTATTTGCTAGTTAAAGAATACATTAGCTTGCTAATTAGATCTTCTATATTAATCGAAGACTGTGTAAATTTAAACTTACCGTTCTCTTGTAAATTATCATCAGCAGATCCAGGGTTAATTCTTATATATTTACCACCAAGTAATCCACTAGTAGATACTATAGCTCTTGAATCAGAAGGAATATCTATCCCTTTTTTGATCTTTAGCCGTGCAACAGCAAAATAAGTACCATTTTCAAGAGTTACATTATCAATATAACCTATTTTAATTCCAGAAAGTTTAACGTCGTTACCTTCTGCAACACCCTCAATATTTTGAAAATAAGCATTTAAAAAATAACCCTCACCATCTTCCCCAGAATCACTGATTTTGTAAAAAAACATAAAGGAAAATATGGCTACACAAATAACAATAAAACCTACAACAGTTTCAATTACTCTCTCTTTCATAAAAATCTCGAATTATTTACGGTTTCCACTTAATATAAACAGGCGATTTATCCCCTGTTTTTGACGGTTCATAAGCATATTTTGTACCTGTCAAATTAGGCTCAAAATCTCTTTCCCACTCAAACTTCTTTTTGTTACCGAGCGGAACTTCATCAGTCATATAATGAAGCCAAGCATGCCACATAGGAGGCACTTTAGAAGATAAATCAAGACCGTTATATATAACTAATCTTTTATTCCTCCCTAGGTGGTTCTTAAAACAACTAACATAATATTCATTACCAAAATCATCTTTCCCTATTTTTTTAGCCCATATCTTCGCTAAAAACTTATCTATGAACGACATTTATCTTCTCCCACCTTGCCATTTCCCTCCCCTTAACTGCTAACCTATCAGCTATTATGTTACCATAATTATCTGAATGACCTTTTACCCAATGCCATATAATAACATGAAGAGCAATCTCCTCTTCCAATTTTTGCCATAGCTGAGCATTCTTAACGGGTTTATTGTCACTTTTAAGCCAATTATTCCTACGCCAATTGTGAATCCATTTTGTAATTCCCAGCTGAAGATATTTGCTATCAGTATACAGATTGACAGTACAAGGTTTTTTAAGTATTTTCAATGCTTCTATAGCAGCTACTATTTCCATCTGATTATTAGTAGTTTCATGGCTATAACCAAAAATCTCTTTAGTTATTTTTTTTGAGCCATCCTCTCCATCTCCATACTCTAGATATGCTCCCCATCCTCCTGGTCCAGGGTTACCGGAGCAAGCCCCGTCTGTGTATATATTAATTACCGGTTTTGGCGGCATTTAATATACACTCCCTTCTTCACTTTTTTTTCTAAATTTATCAAAAGCTACAACTGTCGCTTCTTTATTATTTATTTTAGCTTTTTTATTATCAGTAAGTTTAAATTTTGAAGGTAAAATATCTGCTTTATTTACATAAGAATTGCTTTTACCGAGTTTAGCCTCATTAGACACCGCAAACTGAAATCCAAAATTGGCTGCTGGATCTAAAAAACTCGTTATAGTATTAAATGGCACTTCAACTGTTTCAGTTATTCCACTAAAGGTAATATTGACTGTAAATTTTTCATCTAAAACTGTTAGATTTTTAAATTGGTGCTGTAAAATAATAGTAATTTCTTTGGGATATTTTTGCTTAACTGGTTTCGATAACACAACCCCTTGAGCATTAGTACGAAAAGATATATAAATGCTTCGATCATCAGAAATTCCATTACTTTGTATGTCCTCAAGTATTTTTTTTAAAATATCAAGTACTGATTTATCTATCAAATGTCGATAATCAAATGTCATAACATACATATAAATTAAATTAGGGCTTTTCTGTTGCCAGGCAAGCCCCCAGCCCCGTGGCTTAGTTACTACGATTAAGCAGCAACAGCCGCAAGACGATTGTTATTATCGTTTGCATTTACTTTTTTTGACCCTAAATCACAAGGATTCGGTGGTATCATACCGGGTAAAAATTATTCCTTTATTAAGCACGTCGATCCTATTTCACCCCCATAAAGCTTGGTGGAGGCGTCGGGTACCGCCCCCGAGTCCGCAACTTCTATTCCAAATAACGTTTATTACCATAGCCCATACAGAGCATACATATTATAAGACCAAAATACTTAGGATGTAAAGCCCTTGCTTTAAAAAATTAATAGTCCTTTTATAAATATAAGCTTCTCTAAGACTTCCAGATATTTATTAACAAAGGCCCAGACAATTAAGTTATTTCTCTTTTTATCTTTAGCTTCAAGACATAAGTTATTTAAACTTAAGAGGTGGAAGTTATTTTTAATTGAAATAATCGGAATCAATTTGTTTCTTTTGTTCCACCATTTTAGCGTTCATCAATAGTCTACAGGAGCATCAGCAATCTTCTTGCACCTACCAACCTTATTACAGAAAGAAATATTAGATTTAATTACTTCCTTTCCTCTTTTACTTCAGGTAAATCCTTTTGTTCAGCAGTTCGCTTTAGCAAAGCTTCGGCTTCTTCATCCTCTAACCATTTTTCTTGATCAAAAAGCATTTGTTGTTGTAAACGAATTACATTTGGATCAGGAATATCAACAAATTTCCTTGCCCCTAAATAAAGAATACTATAAAAATTGATTCTAAATCTATAAAAATTGCTTTCTATAGCTTGAAGCTCTGCCTGGGAGTTACCAAACACTACAATTTTTTTGGGTGAAATATTAGCAACTTTTATAAAATTCAATAAAACATTAGCCTTGGCAGAAGCCCCAGTAAAAATTATGCCATGATAAAAAATTGAAGTATGATCTTCTTTTTTCTCGATTTCTATAATGTCTTTATCATTGATTTTTTCAGTAAAACTTATACCGAGTTCTTTGAGCTCCGAAAGCCTTTTTGGTTCAATATTTTTTATTTGAATTGGCATAGTACACAAAGCGTAAACCGGTACTTTTCTTTTTTTTAAATTTTCAATAAAATTTTTCCAGCCTTCCTCCACCAGCATCAATTTACGCATTTGATACCATTTGACAATTAAATTCAAATATTGAGGATTTGTTTTAGATAAGCTAAATAGTTCATAAATAAAAAGACGATAAGGATTATCACCGTAGTAAAACATTTTTGATTTTGGCATTACCAAAACGTCGTCAAGCTCTATAAATACTATAGTATTTTCGTCAATTAGTTTATCAAGATTTTTAATAGTTATTGAATCCACGGAATAGGTTGGAATAATCTCTCCTTTAGCTGTACCACAAAATGTGAAAACTACCACAATAAACAACAGCTTAAGCTTATTCTTCATAAGGGTTCTCCGATTTTACGTCCACTTGCTTTCTCTTAGTCTGGTTCAGTTTCTTTACAAACTCCTGCCAAAATTGCAAATACTCCTCAGGAGAAATTTCTTTAGTTTCTAGAGGCGGGAGTTTATAAAGAATACCAAAAAATTCATTATCGTTTTTTAGTATTTTCAACTGCTTTTCCAAAGCTTGCAGAAAAACTTCATTGGAAGAAACCGCTACTACTATATCAGGTAACTTTTCTAATTTTGTTGCCAGAAACGTGCTTAAAACCTGAATTGCCGAATTATTTTCACTACTACTATTATAGCTTAACAAACCTTGGTAAAAAGTAGGGTAAGTACCGGCAACTTTTTTCAGCTCTTTA
Source organism: Candidatus Megaera polyxenophila (assembly GCA_037101405.1). Classification (NCBI taxonomy): domain Bacteria; kingdom Pseudomonadati; phylum Pseudomonadota; class Alphaproteobacteria; order Rickettsiales; family Rickettsiaceae; genus Candidatus Megaera; species Candidatus Megaera polyxenophila. The sequence goes on from AP017964.1 coordinate 516,096, forward strand.
TTAAAAATAAAATGTGTATTAGCAAAAACTCCTTCGGTTAGGTCTATTTTTTTGTTTTTTAGATAATTATAAGTCCATACATCAATAGCATCTATATTATTAATTCCTCCGGTAACATTAGAAGTAGTAATAATCAAAAGCGCTTTATTCTTTTGAATATAATCTACTAAATCAGGTAATTCTTTATCTCCGAGTTCGGTTGGATACTGAGTTAGTATCAATGGATTTATATAAAGCCCCTTGGAATTATCAATTTTACTAAAAGCTTTTTTTAGTAGCGGATTAAAATTTTGATCCTGTGGTTGCATAGCAGGATGTGTAGATCTTAAAATAAAACCTTCAATAGGGAATATGAATAAAATTTTTTGTGGGTTTCTTTTTTCAAATATTTCTCCTACCATATCCTTTATTTCCTTGATACTTTCAGGATTATATATTTCTGCATAAGATGAAAAAGAAGCAAAAACATAAATCAGCATTAAAAACAAAGATATGTTTTTCATAAAAATCACAAGGGCTAAATATTGTTAAAACCCAAGCTTAGCACAATTAATCAAAATTTTAATAAGAATTGCATCTTGGAGCTGAAAAGTTAGTTATTATAGCGTTTGTTGAATCACTATTTCAGCATAAAATTAATATTTATCTATAGAGGATTACCATAAATTTAATAATTTCCACCACATTCCGCCTATTCCTCCCCAAATTAGCAGATATATTATGCTTGTTACTAGCCCTATATACCACCAGTCTTTGGTTCTCATGTAACCGGCACCAAAAAATATTGGCGTACTACTTAGCCCAAAATGGGTTAGCCCAGCAGATAAAGTAGATAGGAAACTCAAAATTAACGTTGCCATTAACCCCGGTACTCCTGCATTAATAAATAAAACTAAAAATGTCGGTAACAACACACTAATATGAGCAGTAGTACTTGCAAAAAGATAATGAATGTAAAAGTAAATTAATGATAATATAATTAATGAATTTATCGGCGAACTACTCATAAAAAGAAATTGCAATTTACCTCCAATCCATGTCATTAGGCCAAATTTAGAGAGAAAATCCGACAACATAACTAATGTTCCAAACCAGATAAAAGTGTGCCACGCTCCCTTATCGGCTAAATTATCTTCAAAATTAATTACTTTAGTAACCAGTAAAATAGATAAACCCATTAGCGCTACAGTAGTCGGAGACAAACCAAATTTAGAGCCATTAATCCATAATGCTATTAAAATTACAAACACCGCCATCATAATAATTTCCTGTAGGGAAATTTTACCCATAGCATCTAATTTTTCTCTAGCGATTTGCGGAGCAGAATTCGAATACCTAATTGCAGGGGGATAAAGATAATAGACAACTAACGGCATTACTGCTAAAGAGATAATACCAGGGACAATTGCTGCTAACGCCCAATCCGTCCAAGATATTGTAATACCAGCGCTCGCTGCAAATTTTATTGCTAGCGGATTAGCTGCCATTGCCGTAACAAATAAGGCACTGGTAATAACCGTAGACTGCGCACAAACACTCATAATAAAACCACCATTTCTAGAAGAAATACCAGGGTGTTCTTCATCGGAAAAAGATTTACAAATTGATTTTGCAATAGGAAAAATTATACCACCTCCTCTTGCGGAAGCACTAGGAATAAGAGGCGATAGAACAAAATCGGCAATAACCAGGGCATAAGAAATACCAAGGGTACTATGACCTATTTTAGATAGGACATAATAGGCAATTCTAGAGCCTAATCCAGTTTTAATAAAACCATGAGAAATGAAAAAGGCAAAAACAATCAGCCAAACTATACTATCCCCAAATCCAGACAAACATTCTGCCAATGATAATGTATTTGTAAGAACACAAGCTAAAACACTAAGTAAGGCAATAACTCCCATAGGTAAAGGATTTAAGATAATACCAACTATAGTAGCAGTAAAAATAATCAGTAAGTGCCAGCCGTTTTCAGGTAAAGCTTCGGAAACCGGCAAGTACCACATTATTGAGGAAAGACCAAAAATAATGAAGAGGATAAGAGTTTGTTTATGCTTTTTTGCTTTATTTAACATATCATTATGAATAAATTAATTTGGCCATTTTAATAAATCAGCAATCTATACCACAAACTGAATAAATCAGCTAATATTTTTAATGAGCCTCATCTATTTAGAACAATTCCGATGTTGTATTATTTTCGTTATTAGGAAAATCAGGAGTATTCAGGCGATGATTGTTATATCAGGGTTTTAACCCCATAGAGCGATAAAGTTCAGGATTCTCTTCCCAGGATTTTCTAACTTTAACAAAAAGAAATAAATGAATTTTTACACCCAACAATTCTTCAATATTAATCCTTGCTTTAGTGCCAATTTCTTTGATTTTTTCCCCTTTCTGTCCAATGATCATATTTTTATAACTTTCCTTGGAAACTATTATAGTTTGGTTTATTTTCACTGAGCCGTCCGATTTATTTTGCCAGCTTTCGTTCTCAACAGTTAAATTATAAGGTAATTCCTGGTGAAGCTTCAGAAATAATTGCTCTCTAGTAATTTCCGATGCCAAAAAACGCATAGATAAATTGGTTATATCATCCTTTTCATATAACCAATTTGCTTTTTGCGCATTATTTTTTAGAAATTCAATAAAACCATCTATACCGTGACCAGTTAAAGCAGATATATTAAATTTGTGGGAATCTGGACAGTTTTTAATCAAATAATTTAAGTTATCTAGGTAGTATTTGGGGTGGAGGTCAATTTTGTTTAATAAAAAAACTACTTTTTTACCCAGTTCTTTAATCCTTAAGATAATAGTGTCCATCATTTCATCGATTTTTGCTCCGCTATCTAAAATAAGGACAATTATATCAGCGCTGTTTAAACTAGACCAGGCACATTTGACCATGGCTTTTTCAAGCCTCTTTTTAGCCTTAAAAATACCAGGAGTATCAAATAGTATCAGTTGCGTGTCTCCAATAGTGACAACCCCGGTAATGATAGACCTGGTTGTCTGGACTTTTGGAGTAACAATTGAAATTCTTTGACCGATTATCTTATTTAAAAGAGTAGATTTTCCGGCATTTGGTTTACCAATAATGCACACTGAAAGTAATTTTTGCTCTTCTGGTTTTAACATATTTTATAAAGTTTATTTTTTGCTGCTAAAAATTTTAAGTATAGCTTTTACTGATTTGCTTATTTTTACAATAATAGAAAAGCTAGTTTTCACTATTTAATACTTTATTTAACAGTTTTTTTGCGGCTTCTTTTTCAGCGCTTTTTATAGAAGTTCCATTACCGATTTCTTTATAAGCTCCCGCTGATACTCGAACCGTAAACTGAGGCATATGGGCAAGTCCAGACTTACTTATTGTCTCATAATACGGCATTCCATATTTTTGACTTTGAGACCATTCCTGCAAAGATGTTTTAGGATCAACCTTATTTAAATCAAAATCATATAAAAATTCCGACCATAATTTTGTAACGATGGCTTTTATATTTTCCATACCACCATCAAGGTAAACAGCAGCGATCACGGCTTCCATGGTATTTTCAATATTATTTGGATTTACTCTCCCCCCAGATTCTTCCTCACCTTTAGTCATAATTATAAAATTTGCTAAATTAATTTTTTCTGCAACACAGCAAATTGTCTCCTTACTTACTAAATACGATTTTATTTTAGCAATGCCTCCCTCATCAGATTTATTGTAAATATTAAATACCATTTCAGTAATAAGAAAACCTAAGATAGCATCACCAAGTATTTCAAAGCGCTCATAATTTTTACGCCAATCGGATTCATGCTGTTTGAGGGATGGATGGCTTAAAGCTTCACAAATAAGCTCAGGATTTTTGAATCGGTAATTTATTAACTGCTCCAGTTTTGTAATATCCTCTTTGTAAAATCTGTCCATTATTTGCTATTTATACCATTAAGTTACCGGTATGGGTAGGATAACTTTTTTTCTTAAAGTATTTCTATTTATCTATATCGTACAGGCTTTTAAATAACCGATCAAACCTAACTGAAGATAACCACGTCCAGAACCTGGCTAATTGATCTAAAATCCCCAGCTTCTCATCCCAAAAAATTTCTTTTGTCGATAAAAAGACAAATTGGGCTTTAGCTATTAAATTTTCAAATGACACAAAACCTAGCTGATATCTACTATCTCCCGATTGATCACGATTATCCCCCATAAAGAAAAAATGATCTTTTGGAACTATATAAGGCCCAAAATCACTATGTCCGGTTTCAGCTATTCCGTCCAATTCTTTTAGTTTATAAGTATAAAAACTTAAACCATTAGGAAAAGTTTCTTTATATTTTACGTATTCCTGATTTGTTTCATCAAAATACTCCCCTACTTTTACTCTTTCTACAGGAATATCATTTATATAAGTTACGTCTTTTTTTATCTCTATTTTTTCTCCAGGAAGGCCAATTAAGCGTTTTATATAACGGGTAGTCATATCATGAGGCGGGCGCATTATTATAATATCACCTCTCTCTGGAACGGAAGCAAGAACCCTTCCCTTAAATAAATCCGGACTAAAAGGAATGGAATATCGGCTAAAACCATAACTATATTTGGTTGAAAAAATATAGTCATTCCTTAGAATAGTGGCCTGCATAGAAGGAGTAGGCACAAAAAACAACTCTATAACAAATGTTCTAATTGATAGAGCAAATAAAATAACTAATAATAATGACGTTATTTCAGATTTTATATTTTTTTTTACCTCAGTTTCGGCCACAATTTATCTCAATTTAGTTAATAACGATGGCTATAATAACGATTCGCTACAATTAAATCCAGATAATTATGTATATAAATACTAAATTTTCCTCTCCTAATTACCCGCTTAGGACAAGCAAAATAGAATATATAATTTTACACTATACTGAAATACCACTTCAAGACGCCTTAGCAAGACTTACAGATATTAAATCTGAGGTAAGTGTTCATTATCTAATTAAAGAAGATGGGAAGGTTTTGCAGCTAGTTGATGATTACAAAATAGCATGGCATGCGGGAAAAAGCAGTTGGAAAAATTTTACCCAGTTAAATCATCATTCCCTGGGAATAGAAATAGATAATTCCGGAACAGCAGAATTTTCTGCTATTCAAATGCAGTCATGTATAGAGCTATGCAGTTATTTAGTTAATAAACATAATATTAACCCTGCTAACGTAATTGGGCACTCAGATATAGCTCCAGACCGAAAAATTGACCCTGGCATATTTTTTGATTGGCAGTTGCTAGCAAACCAAGGTCTTGGCTGTTGGCATAATTTAGAATACTCCCAGGATTTGGCAAATACGATTTTATATAAATTTGGGCAGCAAGGAAAAGAAATTGCAAACTTCCAACAAGATTTGAGAGCACTAGGTTACAAGCTAAATATATCAGGTAAAATTGACAGCCAGACTAGTAACGTGATCAGAGCTTTTCAAGCTCATTTTTGCCCAAAACTGATTTGGGACAAAGGCGGATTAGATTTTTATCAAAATTTATCGGCACTTTACCATTGGGATAGTTTTTCAGAACAGGCCTTACAAAAGCTATTATCTTAAAAAAGTGGTATTACTAAATAACGGTGGGCAATAAGCGTTTGCTGAAACATGAAATAAAATTTATCTTCATCTTCGCAACCTAAATATGCTCCCATGCACCAATTATGGCTAAACCCAAAACTGTAATCCCAAATGGGAATAGCACTACCAGTCGTATAAATTAAGCTTAGAAGTTTATAGGAAAAACTATTTTTGTATTACCTTAGCATTAACAATTTTTCCTTTAACCTCCGCCAGGTCAAAAAGATGTATTTCGCCGTCCTCTTCAAAAATAAGGTCACCAATAATAAGGCTTCTACCTTTTAATTCTAAAACTTGTACTGACGATTGATTGGATACAAAATCCAAAAACCCCTTGCCCTTATTTACTTTTTTAAAAAGAATATTACCATTAACTACAGTGTTGGTAAAAGTAGTACGCATGGTCGCAATTTTGATATCATTTAACTTCCCATTGGTTATTTTGACACCACCATTAAATACCGCTTCCCCTATAATCTCAATATTTTTCCCTGTAAATGAACCATTACTTTCAACATTTCTAGCTTGAAGCCCATCAACATCAAAAGATCCATTAGATTTTACGGTTTTGCATTCTAAGTTTTCACCATGAATGCTTCCATTAACAATAAGCAAATCTTTGATAACAAGTCCGTTAAATGTAAGATGCCCATTAACTTTTAAAGAGTCATATTCTCCTTTGGTTAAATGAGAACTACCATTGATCGCTGATACTTCTTTCGCAATAGCTGGCGCATTAAGTCCTACCAAGGTCATAAATATTGTAAATAATATTTTTTTCATTTCTTGAACTCCTAAATTTTAACTTTTTGGTAAATCAATAAGCGAGAACTTTTAAATTAGAGCAACCCCTTTGCTAAAACTACTATAACCGCAAAGTTTCAACTATAGGCCGCTTTGCAAAAAGCTGATCAAAATCTCTGGACTTCCAAATTCACTTTTAAATAGTTTTGATATTTAATAGCTAGACTCTTTTAGCCGTTTTTAATTGCTTTTGGCAAGGTAAACCAGATTGTAGTACCCATTCTTTTACTTTCGGCTTTGATTGTTCCGCCGTGTACTTCAATAACCTTTTTACACACCGCAAGGCCTACTCCTCTTCCACCGGCAAAACTTTCTGTCCTTGAACTAACCGTAAATTCTTCAAATACTTCGTCTAATTCACTTGGTGGAATCTCTATCCCCTCGTCACTAATGCTGAAAATTATCGTTTCATTATCATTATCCCGTTTGATGCTAATTGCAATAGTTCCGCTTTTGGCGTAATTGATACTATTGATAATTAAATTATCTATTGCCTGGCTTAGGTAGTATTTATCAATATTTAAGATGATCCCCTCTTCAATATCCAGCTGCCAGTTCCTTCTGCTGGTCTCTGGCCCTTCTTGCCAGTGAATAGTACTTTCTTCCTTATTCTCGTATAGCTTGCGGCAAAGAGTAACCCTATCCTCTACTAGCTGACTAAAGTCCGTTTCTACCAGTTTTAAGTCATAACTTGGTTTATTCAGTTTTGAGAGGCTTGATATATTCGAATCAAATACCTCAAGACGAAGCGAGCTATCTAGTATCGTTTTAGCTGCTACTTTTCGCTGCTCATCATTTAACTTATCATAATCCTGCACCAGTACCTGAGCCATGCTCGATATCCCCGTCATCGGAGCGTGATATTCATGCGTTATATTGCGAATAAAACGTCCTTTTAATGCTTCTGCTTCCCTGGTCTGCTCCTTGTACATGTTTATCCGGCCACTTAGATGCTCGTTCTTTTCTTCAGTTAGCTCCTGATGCTCTTGTTTGGGTTTGAAAAACATTAATAATACCGCTCCGGCAAGTATTACCACATATATGGATACAAACTCAGGTGAACCGACTGTAAAATCAATCTCATTTATTCCAGCATAATATTTATATAGCTCTAAACCAAAGTAAAACCCTACTATGCTCATCCCTATCCCAAGCCGCCAACCGGTTAGAATCGTCGCTATTAATATATTCAGTACAAACAGGGCAAATTGTAACTGGCCAAATTTATTGACCATCACAAAGAAAACGGCAAATACAATCAACATATAGAAAATTACTATGTGCCACGCTACCTGCACTATAATCTCATGCTTTATCCTCGGCGGCCAAATCGGATACATCGCTATTACCACCCCTGTAACCATCATGATCTGATAAACAACTACAATCACCTTGCTTTGATCGCCTACAAGCTCTAACCTGGTCGAATACATGGTGCTAAAACCATATATTATAAAATATATCCCAAGCCACATGTAATTAAGCTCATCTTTTGGGGCTCTCTCCTTGCAAAACTCAATAAAGCTAAAATCCTGAATATTTCTTATTAAAGCTGATATCATCCGGTTATTTTCCTTCTTGCTCTTTTCCAAATAGCTATAATCCTTAATCCCGACCCAGCCACCTGCCTGCTTAAATATATAATGAAAGCCAAAAAGAACTAGCATATTGACGAGCATTCCTATCAATATAGTATCAGCTTTCACTTCAAAAATATTACCAACTAACACAACAAAAAAACCTGCCACCATTGCTGCCGACACTGACTTTTTTGTGCTACGGAAACCAAAAATGGCTAGTAATAAGGGCACAGTTACAATTGGTAAATAAAAACTTGCTGAAGTCATTACTATACTAAGCAAATCAGTTTTTATAATTGCCAGATAGGTAGCAAAAATACCTAATACTAAAGAGAATAATTTAGATAAAACTAGTTCATTTATTTTTATGTTAAAAGTTTTTCCAATATCATTGGCAAATAGTACTGCTGCGGCATTAATACGTGAATCCGCAGTAGACATGGCCATAGCCGCTATCCCTATTATCATTAAGCCTTTTAAGCCTACAAAAGTATAGTTATCTACTAAATAATTAACTACTTGATTATGTTGCAGTCCTGGTTCTAGAAGTGTAAGCAAAAATGGAATCCAGCATATGGAAAGAGTTACCAAACCAAACAAAATTGCCGCAATAAACCAGGCCTTTCTTGCTTGGTAAATATCACGTCCCATAGAAATCCTTTGAAAAGAGGTAGGATCTGTAGAAGGCATAATAAAATAAAGAATTAATGGTATCATGTCCCATAATTTGGGGTTACCAATATCCAATACTTTTTTATAATCAAAATTAGAATTTTCTATTATTTCACTAAACGCAATATTGTTATTGTAAATATGATTCCATAGAACCACTCCTATCAATGGAACAACAAAACCAAAAGTAATAAATTGTATTACATCAGTATAAGTTACAGCTCTAATACCACCAAAAGAAGAATATACCACAACAATTGCTGATGCTAAAAGGATTGCATAAGTAGAATCCATTCCTAAGAAATAATTAAATATATTGCCAAATACCTTAAACTGTACGGCAATTCCTCCTACCATTTTAAGGATACCACAAATCGCTGTTATCAATCGTATTTCTTTACCATAGATATCACCCATTGCTTCTGCTACCGAAACATTCCCCAAAAACTCTCCCATTCTAGGTATCAGGAAGTAAACTGTAATAAACATTTGAATAATTATAAAAACAGTAGGAATAAGATAATAAAAACCATCAGAATAGGTTTTTGTAAGAATTATAAAAAATCCACTGCCCGTAACACAAGTTGCAACTATAGTAGAAACTAAAGCCCCAGTAGAAAAATTTCTGCCGCCTAAGGAATAGTCACTAATCGTTTTTACTTCCCGGCCGTAAGCAAGCCCCACAACAAGGTTGGTAACCAAAAACGCTATAAAAATAATCGCAATCATCCCTTGACATTCAATAGATAATAGTTTATACTTAGGTTTATAATAAGGTAAAGAATTATGAACTTTTTTGAATTTAACAAACAGTTTCCTACTGAACTTGATTGTATAAAGTACTTTATCACAATTAGGTATAATAATAAACCCGTTTGCAGACATTGCGGGAGCGACAGATTAACACACAGAAGAGATACACCTAAAAATTTTCAATGTATCTTCTGTAATAAAGGTTTCTCAATCTTCAAAGGGACAATATTTGAGAAGTCTGACACTGATTTACGTAAATGGTTTTATGCTATTCACTTGTTTTTAAATAGTAAAAAAGGTATATCAGGCTACCAACTAAAAAGAGAAATAGGCGTTACTTATAAAACGGCTTGGCGTATGCTTAAGCAAATCAGGCTTGCTATGGGTAATATTGAAAACCAGCAATTTTTTGGTACTTTAATTGAAGTGGATGAGACCTATGTAGGCGGTAGACCTAGGAAGAAAAACAATAGAGATGATGATAACGATAACTTACCACCAGTAAATAAAAGGGGGCGTGGTACTAAAAAGAACGTTGTTGTTGGTTGTATTGATAAGATAAATAAGTCTGTATTTGCTAAAGTTATGATTAAAAACAACGATGGCAAGAAATTAACAGGTAAGCAGCTATTAGATGTATTGAATCAAGTTATAACCCAAGATAGCGTCATTATTAGCGATGAGTTCAAAGGATATAATATCCTCGGTAAGAAAACAAGCCATATCCATTTAAGAGTAGACCATACGAAAGAATATGTAGCCAGCGGTAACATTCACACCAACAATATGGAGAACTTTTGGGGAACTCTAAAGCGTGGAATACTCGGCATATATCACCACGTATCAGCTAAGCATCTTCAAAAGTATGTTGATGAGTTTGCTTTTAGATATAATACTAGAGAAAATGGTTGTGTATTTAATTTGATTTTACAACAGGCGGTTTTCTAACGAATTGAATAGAGAGACTTCCATTTTCTAAACGATTTAAAATACCTTCTATATGTACTTTATGATAAACTTCATATTTTTCATTATTTAAAATACCGTATTTTAAAGCAATAGTTGCTGTAATTTTTAAAGATTTAGCTATGTTTATATCTTTTACTTTAATTATCCCTGTCGCTGCATTAGAAAGGTAATAAGGTGGAAGTAAAACTGATGATTTATTTATTACATCTATTTCATCTTTTTGATGTGTCTGACCATTAACAATTATAACTGTCTTTTCTTGGTCTAAAAAACAACTAATCACCTGAGTAGAACAGTTATAAACTGACATAGCAATTCGAATGTTGTGTATATTATTATCTGGAAATTCTAATCTAGGTTCTGGAATTATCAATAATTTATCCTTAATACTATAATTTTGCTTACATTTATGTACTAAATAAACGAGAGGTAGAGATAAAAATATAGCACCTAAAAACTGTTGCGTTAACATATAGTACCCCAAACTACTGCAAATAAAAGCAAAAGAAGGTAATGCTTTACTGTCCAGCCAATCTTTGATATAATCACTGACAATAGTATTAGAAACTTGTTTAAAAAATTCCAACATAATAAATTATTATAAAACTGACCAAATATATCAGTAATATACAATCTATTATTGAATGTCAAGGGATGATTGCGAAAATAATTATATCAATATCGAGACTCATATTTTAACCAAGAATCAACCTTTTCAAACATACTAAAAGTTATATTACATTCCTGTCATAGTCAACCTAGTATATACTCAGTTATTATAAAATAAGCAAAAGCTTTAATGCATTCTAATACAATTTAAAATGTTTACATTAACTCAATTAACGCTTCTTCAAGTGTAAATATTTGATCCCTTAATTTAGTAGCTTCCTCAAACTCCAAATTACTTGCACAGGTTCGCATGTGTTTACGGAGACCTTCAATGTAGGATTTTAGTTTTTTAGGGTCATTGATAATATTCTGTAGTTCATTAGAGACTTTATCAGTTTTTACCACACTACTTGCTCTTTCTAGTTCAAGTAAGGCATGAATCTTGGTCTTAATGGTTGTTGGAATGATGTTATGTTTTTTATTATACTCTTGCTGTATAGTCCTTCTTCGTGATGTTTCCTCTAAAGCTTTTTGCATGGAATTTGTGATTTTATCAGCGTATAGCAAAACCCTCCCTTCGCTATTTCTAGCCGCCCTACCAATTGTTTGAATAAGCGCTGTTTCTGAGCGCAAGAAACCCTCCTTATCCGCATCAAGAATGGCAACGAGTCCGCATTCAGGAATATCTAGACCTTCCCTGAGTAGATTAACGCCGACAATTATATCAATATCACCATTTCTTAAATCCCTGATTATCTCGACTCTTTCTAAGGTATGAATAGCTGAATGCAAATAGCTAACTTTATAACCTAGTTCCTGTAGATAAGAGGTCAAATCTTCTGCCATTTTCTTGGTAAGTGTTGTTACCAGAATTCTAAATCCTCTAGTAACTGTATTTTTTATTTCATCTATTAAATCTTCTACCTGATTAACTGCCGGTTTTACTATACATTCCGGATCAATTAGGCCTGTCGGCCTTATAATTAACTCAACAATTACCCCACGGGTTTCTTCAAGTTCAAAAGCCGATGGAGTAGCCGAGACCAAAATAGTTTGAGGTCTTAGTTCCATCCATTCTTCAAATTTTAGCGGTCTGTTATCAAGCGCAGAAGGTAGCCTAAATCCATATTCAACGAGGGAGCTTTTGCGAGCCCGATCACCATTATACATCGCTCTAATTTGGGGAATAGTTACATGACTTTCATCCACAAACAATAGACCATCCTTTGGTAAATATTCAAATAGGGTCGGGGGCGGCATACCTGCTGCCTTACCGGTTAAAAATCTCGAATAATTTTCGATGCCTTTACAAGTCCCAGTGCTTTGCAGCATTTCAATATCATAATCCGTTCTCTGTTTTAACCTTTGATATTCAAGATGTTTATCTAAAGATTTCAAATAAGCTAACCTCTCCTCTAATTCAATTTCTATATTGGCAATAGCAGTCTTAATTACCGAAGCCGGTGTAACAAAGTGAGAATTAGCATAAATAATAGCTTTCTCTAATTTTCTAAATTTTTCTCCTGTTAGCGGATCGAATTCATTGATATATTCAAGCTCATCCCCGAAAAAAGATAACCTCCAAGCTCTGGTAGCATAATGGGAAGGAAATATATCGATTGATTCCCCTCGAATTCGAAATGTACCTCTCTCAAAAGCAATATCATTTCTTTCATATTGCAGATCCACAAGTTTTAGCAGCAGCTCACTGCGCTTATATTTTTTACCAGCTTCGAGTTCTTGCGTCATCTGGGAATAAAGTTCCGGTGAACCAAGACCATAGATACAAGAAACAGACGAAACGACTATTACGTCTCTGCGTTCAAGCAAGGACCTGGTTGCAGAATGCCGGAGCAGATCAATCTGCTCATTGATTGATGAATCTTTTTCAATATAGGTATCGGTTCTAGGAATATATGCTTCCGGTTGATAATAATCATAATATGAAACAAAATATTCAACGGCATTTTCTGGAAACATACTTTTCAGTTCCGAATAAATCTGAGCTGCTAATGTCTTGTTATGTGCCATAATTAACGACGGTCTATTTGACGCAGCAATTACATTTGCCATGGTAAAAGTTTTACCAGAACCGGTAATACCAAGAAGCATTTGTGATTTCTCTCCCGCTTCAAGCCCTACAAGTAGCTCCTTTATCGCTTTTGGTTGATCACCGCCAGGTTTATATTCTGAATGTAATTTGAAAAGGCTCATTGACTTTGGTATACTACTTGAAATATTTTAACTATAACTATAAATCATTACCAAAAAATAACGAGTTTTTTTATGCAGAAAATTGTCATTTATACGACCACAACTTGTCCGTACTGCGTTCGTGCTAAAGCATTACTTGACCGTAAAGGTGCAACTTACCAGGAAATAAACGCCGAAGATCCAAACATTAGAGAAGAAATGATTCAGAAAGCAGGCGGAAGAAAAACTGTCCCTCAAATATTCATCGGTGATTTTCACGTCGGAGGATGTGATGATTTGTATGAGCTTGAAAAACAGGGAAAATTAGATCAAAGACTTGCTTAATAGTACCCCTACCATAGAAAAACACAATAATGCAAACTTCGATAAAAAATAACTTTATTAATAGATGGTGGAAAGTAATTGACCAGCAGACCATAATTGTCATGGTTATTCTCCTTGCTTTTAGCCTGATGTTAGTAACTACCGCAAGTCCAGCAGTTGCTAATAGAATTGGACTTACCGATAATTATTTCTCTTCAAGGCACGTAGTGTTTTTAACCCTTGCGGTGATAATAATTTTAACTTTTTCATTACTGGATAAAAAATGGATTAGGCGACTTGCCATATTTGGATTTTTAGGAAGCTTACTTATGCTTGTTTTGGTTAAGTTCTATGGTTTTGAAGTTAAAGGTGCGACGCGGTGGATAAATATAGGCGGATTTTCCTATCAACCATCAGAGTTTATGAAACCTTTTTTTGCTGTTGTCACCGGCTGGATATTATCTCTACACTATTACGAGGAGTTTCCCAGTTTTAAAGTATGTTTTATGCTGTTTATAAGTGTTGCGGCATTATTAATTATCCAGCCGGATTTTGGTATGCTCGTGATGGTATCAGCTGTTTTTGGCATTCAATTATTTGTTGCTGGCTTACCAATCATTTGGTTATTTATTGCTATTTTTGCCTCGGTTTTCGGAAGCATTGGCGCTTACTTATTACTGCCCCATGTAGCCTCTCGAATTAACCGATTTCTTGACCCGGTTAATAGTGAAAATTACCAGATAACAAGATCATTAGAAGCTTTTGAATCAGGCGGTTTATATGGAAAAGGGCCAGGAGAAGGTTCAGTAAAGCAATTTTTACCAGATTCACATACCGATTTTATTTTTGCCGTAGCCGGCGAAGAGTTCGGAGCAATTATCTGCCTTATGATTATCATTACATTTGCTTATATTGTAATTAGAATTCTGATTAATCTACTGCATGAAGATGATAAATTCATCCAAATTGCTGCTATCGGCATTATCTCCCAGTTCGGCTTACAGGCTGTTATTAATATGGGTGTTAGTTTGAATTTATTGCCGACAAAAGGCATGACCCTACCTTTTATAAGCTATGGAGGCTCATCTACTTTAGCTATTAGTATAGGAATGGGAATGCTACTTGGCCTTACTAAACGAAAAGCTTCTTTGGTTAAATACAGACTCCAAAATGTTGAAATTTAAACACGATAATATTAACTATGCCCCCAAAAAAGAGAAAAATAATATTACTAACCGCCGGCGGTACTGGCGGGCACTTTTTTCCAGCGATTGCCCTTGCAGAAGAACTAGCTAAAAACTTAGAACTAGAAGTTCACATTTCTACTGATAATAGATGTAAAAAATATTTAACTAATTATATCAACATAAAGTCTCACATAGTTGATTTGTACATAAACCTTAGAGGAATAATCAATAAATTAAAAATCCCTTTTTCAATTTATTTATCTTTAATTAAAGCATTTATATTAATTAAAAAACTTAAACCAAAGCTTATTATAGGGTTTGGAGGCTACCCTAGTTTCCCATTAATGTTTATAGGACAATTACTTTCCATCCCGACTATTGTTTACGAACAAAATTCTTTTTTTGGTAAAAGTAATAAATTTTTTGCAAAAAAAGCAATACTTATAGCTTTAGCCTATAAAAGCACTCAAAATTTACCGACAAACTATTCAGACAAAATCTTAATAACAGGTGATTTCGTCCGAGATAAGATCAAAAACCTTCCAGAAAAAAGCAGTTTTAGCAATAAGCCTTTTAATTTACTGGTATTTGGCGGAAGTCAAGGGGCAAAAATTTTCTCAAGCCTAGTACCAGAAGCAATAAAGATTCTTCTAACTAAGTATCCGGAAACTGAGATAAGAATTGTTCAGCAAGTTCTGGAAAATGACAAGGAAAGAGTTAAAAAAGCTTATGATAATTTAAAAATCCAAAGTACCATCTCTGATTTCTTTCATGATATTTATAAACAGTACGAAAATAGCCATTTAGTTATTGCAAGGGCTGGCGCAACAACCATAGCAGAATTAACTCAAATAGGATTACCGGCAATATTTATACCGCTTCCTTCTTCTGCGGACGATCATCAATATTATAATGCTAAATCTCTGCAAGATTCTAATTGTTCGTGGTACTATCGGCAAGAAGAGGTAACAGCTGAAGTTTTGGCAAATAAACTCCATAGTTTAATTGACACCCCTTCCATAATTAAGGAAGCTTCACTTAACCTATTAAAGCGCAAAACAGATGGCACTAAGCATTTAGCCAACACAGTCCTAAAAATAATTACTTAGTTTTATAGTTGAACTGCAATAACATGGTTGCAACTATCTGCTATATATGACATTAATTGATCTTGTATATATTTGATTGTTAAATGATAATCGGAAAAATTCATGTTAAATAAAGCAGTTATTTTTGTCCTTTCCATTTTTCTTCTGTCATCCTGCGCTACTGGTCCGGAAGGGTATTTTAAAAAATCAGCTAATAATAAGCTTTTTGATACTAAAGGTGCTAAAGGCGGTAAAAGAGCGCCTTTATATAATAAAAAATATATTACTAAAGCCAAACAAAATGTAGCAAATAATGACTACGCTGACGAGGATGACGAATATGATGATTTACTTGAAAACGAAAATATTTCTCAAGCAAATAAAGATATGTATCGCTCAATTCTTGAACAGGAACTTGAAAGTAAATATATAGGTAAAAAGCCTAAAGAAAAACAAAATAAAACCTATCCTGTTTTAGTCAGAAATAGCCCAAGAGCTGACGATCGCTACTTGGAGGATAACTCAGCATTAAGAGCAGAACTTGATCAAATAAAAACAATGCTTAATGAAACTAAAAACGAAATGGCTAATTATAGATGTCCAACAGCTCAGGAACTAGAAAAAGCTCAGACAAGTTCACGGTCTTCGGGCAAAAATACAGATAATCGAAGCGAGAACAGTGAAACTGGTAGCAAACAGAAATCTAAATCTATTTCTCCTGCTAAAATTCCTGATCCAAGTAATGAGGCAGACACAACCGAATCTGTTAAATCAATCTAGTATTTTCTTGCCAGGAATTGGCTTGCCTTCTGTAGATTCTCTAAACAAGGGAAAAACAGAAGAGTAACAGTATGAATTCATGGGAGTATATAAACAATTCAGTGGTGGTTGGCACTAATAATGATGGACCAAGGTCTATAGTTAATAGGTCAACAACGAATAACACCCTCATCTAAATATTAATAAATCGGCTAAATACTAAGGTTTGTGCTATAATTTCTGCCTTGTGCCCTATATATTTTTACCCTCATACCTTTTTTACCATTAAATCGCTTCCATGCCCAATAAAGCATCCTTCGGTAACCTCATACTGACCTGCTTTATTAAAGCCGGCTTTATTATATACACGGATAGCTCTAGGATTATTTTCATCGGGATCAATAAAAAAAGTATCCGCTTTATTATCAACTTCATCTTTATAAAAAGTGACAAATGCAGACAAAGTTGGAGCACCGAGCCCACATCCTAAATATTTTTTATTTCCTATACCAAAATCGAGTGATATGGTATGCCCTACCTGCGACATATTTGCCAGATGGACTTCTGAAAGATCTGTTTGGTTTCTTTCTAAAATATCTGATAAAATGAAAGCGTACGGCTTGCCATCAATATAACCAACCCAATACTTCGTTGTGCCAGCAAAATATTTTTGCGGCATTTTATGGATAAAATTTAAGATATCGTCTTTATGATTCTGACTATTATCCCAAAATTCTTGAATATGCTTCTCCTGAAGCCAGCTAAAAATAATGTCGATATGCTGTAAAGCAGCTTTTTCAAAATGAATATTCATAATTCTTTCTAAAATATAACTAAGACCTTCTCAACGTGTTGCACTAGTCGGTCCTGACTTCTATTACTTACCGTTTGGCTTTTGAATTAGTAAGTTATTACTATTGTTAGTCAGATTATTTTCAAAATCATATAATTCCAGCATAAAATATTCATTCTCTGGCAATTTTGTTTGTGGAAAAATTGTGCTAAACTCATTAAGAAATGATTTAAATAACCTACCTTTAGCTATTACTGTTCTAATGCCAACCGGAATCTTATTATGAAGGGCATAAGAGAAAATAACCGGATAAGCTAGGTTACCGACTTTCATGTTTATCTTATTACCGGAAGATTTTGAATCATAAATTACTTCACTATTGCTAAGTTTAGTAATTCTAGCATTATAAACCGAATTGCCCCCACACAATAGAGGTAACTTATAAGCTATTTCATCATCAAAAACTTTAACATCTTCATCTACAAAATTTTGTGGCATTATTTCTTTAAGAGTTACATTAAGTTTAAAACTATCTACTTTATCAGTTTGTGCCCCTACCCTATCTGTATACTTACTTGAAATTACGGCATGCCTTGTTTGCCCAACTTTCATGCCAACAATAACGGCATCCACGCCAGGAGCTATTTGGTCACTACCAAGAGGATAAGTAACTGTTTTTTCGCTAATAAGCATATTATTAGCAGCTAGAATCTTATACGCCACAGTTACCACATGTCCGCATGTTGCTGGGCCTTCCCCGCCTTCGCCAAAAGTTTTTATATCAAACATGGCCTCGACTAAATTGTCGTTGTTAATCTTAAATCCTTGTCCTGAACCGGCCATCGGTTTATTTATAGGTTGCAGAATATTTTCAAAAAACATTCTTCCTTCATCTGTTTTTAAAACATTAACAAGCACATTCGAAATAGTCTTTTCAACAAAATTACCGGTCATATCGGTAGGAACTTGGGTGCTAGAGCTAGAATTATCAGGTTTATTCTTATCATTCATTTCAACAGGGGGGACTTTAATACCGTCGATATTATGTTTAAATATCATGTAAATAATAGCAATTGAAATGATTAAAGTTAATATTTTTTGCATCGTTATATTTCCTGTATTTTTAACTAATTACCCAGATAGTAAATTAAGAGCTTAGAAATTACAAATAACACTCTTCTTAACAACAAAAAACTTTTTCCATTCTGTGGTAATATGTGAGGCTTTTTGACCCAGTTCTAAGAAACTGCTAATTCTAATTTAATATTAAACTATTCACATAAATAAGAATTTATTATGCTCATAGCAAGCACCACAATATCTGGGATAATTTATTTTATAATGGTTTCTATGAAATTTAATATATTTTTTGCTTTCATATTCATAAACATAATTTGTCTTAACAAGAGCTTGGCAGATTCTTCACATTCTGATTTCTATTTAAATAAAATGAATTTTTGCAAAATCACCCCAAAAGCAGAGAATAACTACGAACCAGAAAATTTTGAATTAACTAATAATTTATTACGTGAAACCGGCCAAGAGTCTTTGTACTGCGGGGAAAAAATTATTATAACCGGAGTAGTGGTAGATCAAAACTGTGTTCCAGTCGGTGATGCTAAAGTATATATTTGGCAAATTAACTGCAAAGGAAAATATCCTTACCAGCCCTTTAAAAAAGATCTCAATAAAAAACTTATAGATACTGATAAAACCCTCACTTTTACTGGTAACGGAGTTGCCACAACAAATAATAAAGGGGAATTTCACTTTATTACGGTATACCCTCCGGCGGTTCATGGAATTGAATCCCATATTAATGTTAGGGTTGAGCACAGAAAGCTTGGAAACTTACAAACGCGCCTGTTTTTAAAAGGACACAAGCTTGCTACTCCTGAATATTACCCAGAACTGTCTAATATTTATGAAGTTGCCTCCAAGAAAAATATTAGTATCTACAGTTATCAGATAGTAATAGCTGGTGAAAGTGAAGATAATTATTAGTTTTACTAACTAATTAAGATCGGAAAGCTTTATGTATTAGGAAAATATGAGATCTTCAAGTCCAATTATACTATTGTCTTCTATGCTCCTTTTTGCCGCAAACTAAAGACGATAGCCAACCCTTTTTATGCGGCATAACAAGAAGTGTCCTTTGTAGATCTCCCCCTAGGATATTTTTAAGTATTAGAGGAAGTATTGGCACTTTTCGTAATAATTATTTTACAGAATGCGTTTGTACCAGAATCAATTGTCACCTACTTTTAGAGCAGCAATAAAGGCGGATTGCGGAATTTCAACATTCCCTATATTTCTCATTCGTTTTTTCCCAGCTTTCTGCTTTTCAAGCAATTTTCTTTTACGGGTAATATCACCGCCATAACATTTTGCTAAAACATCTTTCCTCATAGCTTTAACATTTTCCCTGGCTATTATTTTCCCACCTATTGCAGCTTGAATGGCAATTTGAAATAACTGCCTTGGAATTAAATCTTTTAACCTTGCACATAATTCCCGACCTCTTGATTCGGCTCTGGATTTGTGAACAATTATCGATAGCGCATCTACTGGATCACTGTTAACCATAATAGTAAGTTTAACCAAATTACTTTCTTGATACCCATCTATTTCCCAGTCAAAGCTTGCATAACCCTTGCTACAACCTTTTAAACGATCGTAAAAATCAAAAACAATCTCATTGAGCGGTAATCTATATATAACCATTATTCTTCCGGCGATGTATTTCATGTCAACTTGCTCTCCCCTTTTATCCGTACAGAGGGTAAGTACCGAACCTAAATATTCTTCAGGAACCATAATAGTTGCACGAATCCATGGCTCTAACATGGTTTCTATTGTCTGCGGATCAGGGAAATCAGCCGGATTATGAACTTCCACCTGTTTTCCGCCTCTTAAATTCACTTTATATACGACACTTGGTGCTGTTGTAATCAGATCCAGATCAAATTCACGCTCTAACCTTTCCTGGACGATTTCAAGATGCAGAAGTCCAAGGAAACCACATCTAAATCCAAAACCAAGAGCAGTCGAACTTTCCGTTTCAAATTCAAGGCTGGCATCATTAAGCCTAAGCTTACCTAGGGAATCTTTTAAACGCTCAAAATCTGATGCATCCGCTGGAAACAAGCTGCAAAACACTACCGGTAAATTAGGTTTGAATCCAGGTAGCATTTTTACTTCAATTTTACTATCTTCGGTAATTGTATCACCGACTTTACATTCTGTTACCTGCTTGATTGAAGCAGTAAAAAAACCTAATTGGCCACTCTCCAGAACATCACACATTACTTTCTTAGGAGTAAAATAACCGACATTATCAACAATATAAGTGTTTTTTGTCGATAACATTTTGATTTTCATATTCTTCTTTAACTGGCCTTGGAAAATCCTAACCAGAATTACCACGCCTAGATACTGATCATACCAGCTGTCTACTAACAGAGCTTTGAGAATATTAGGATTTTCATCTTGGACAAAATCATTCTTTGGAGCTGGAAGTCTTGTAACAATCGCTTCTAAGACATCTTCTATACCGATACCGCTTTTAGCCGACACTAGTAGTGCATCAGAAGCATCTATTCCTATAACATTTTCTATCTGTTCTTTGATCATCTCGGGTTCTGCTGCCGGCAAATCAATTTTATTTAAAACCGGAACAATTTCATGGTTATTATCAATTGCCTGGTAAACATTAGCCAAGGTCTGAGCCTCAACACCCTGGCTTGCGTCAACTACCAAGAGCGACCCTTCACATGCAGCAAGCGACCTACTAACCTCATAAGAAAAGTCGACATGACCTGGTGTATCCATGAGGTTGAGCTGGTATGTATTACCGTCTTTAGCTTTATACTTCAGCCTAACTGTTTGGGCCTTAATAGTAATGCCACGTTCCCTTTCAATATCCATTGAATCAAGCACTTGCTGGCTCATCTCCCTTTTTTCCAGTCCTCCGCAATATTCAATGAGTCTATCAGCTAAAGTAGATTTTCCGTGGTCAATATGGGCTATAATTGCAAAATTCCGGATAAATTTTTGTTCAGTCATTTTGTTCTAAAAATCTTGATAAGCTATAATTTATACTCATTAACTTAAAAATGAGCCATTAACGGCCACATTATAACACTTATTTTGCTTAATCCTAGAAAAATTAATAAGAAGCTAGAGCACTGCTTTATATTTACTGAAATTAAATTGAAAAAGCACCTTAAGAAGAGCAGAACATTAGTAAACCAAGTATCTTAATATTACCTTGACCATTTGTTGTTAAATCGTTTATAATTCCACGAATCCACGTTTACAGAATTATTCAGGTAAAAAGGTTATCTGACATACCTGCGGTAAAGGGGAACAAAATATAAAAAAGAAATAAAGATGCGGGCAGAAATAGAAAATCTTAAAACCAGAATTGAGCAATCTTTAATATTGCTCCGGAGGTCTCTTTGACATTGATGAGGCAAGAAAAAGGCTAACTGCTCTCGAAGAACAAGCAAATAAGCCAGATCTTTGGAATGACCAAAAAAAGGCGACTTTATTGCTAAAAGAAAAAAGAGTTTTGGAAAATACCCTAAACTCTTTTGATAAAATTAATAATGGTCTTACTGATAACATTGAACTTGCTAATATAGCCGAAGAGGAAAATGATGAAGCTGTATTAGACCAAGTAGAAAAAGAGCTAACAGAACTTGCTAGTATAGCTACAAAATTTGAAACTGAATGTCTGTTTTCTGGCGAAGCTGATATTAATAACTGCTTTCTTGAGATCAATGCCGGAGCAGGTGGAACAGAAAGTCATGACTGGGCATCGATGATGATGCGTATGTACTTACGCTTTGCCGAACGTCTTGGATTTAAGACAGAAATAATTAATATTATTGCCGGAGAGGAAGCTGGGGTTAAATCTTGCTGTATAAAAATAAAAGGAGAAATGGCTTTTGGATGGTTTAGAACCGAATCAGGGGTACATAGGCTTGTCCGTATTTCTCCTTTTAATGCTGCCGGTAAAAGAATGACGAGCTTTGCTTCCTGTTGGGTGTATCCGGAAATTGATGATAATATAGATATTACTATTGAGGAAAAAGATTTAAGAATAGACACATACCGAGCATCGGGCGCGGGCGGGCAGCATGTTAACACTACCGATTCCGCAGTCCGAATAACCCATATCCCAACAAATATCGTAGTGCAATGTCAGAACGATAGATCACAGCACAGAAACAAAGCTGAAGCTATGTCCATGCTTAAGGCAAGATTATATGATTTAGAAATAAAAAAACAGAACGAAGAAATAGATAAGGAAAACGCTGCAAAAACCGATATTAGCTGGGGTCACCAAATCAGATCATACGTATTACAACCCTATCAAATGGTTAAAGACCTTCGAACAGAATACGAAACGTCCGACTCAAATGGTGTTTTAGATGGTAATTTAGGAAAATTTGTCTCCGCTGCCTTAGCACAAAAAGCAGCAAAGTATTAACTCATACTTTAAATAGGTAAAAGTTATTATGCGTTTAACCGAAGCTCAAGTGAAAGCTATCCGAGAGAGTTTTTCTTTATATTTTATGAAAGGAGATAAAATATGGTTATTTGGTTCCAGGGTTGACGATTCTAAAAAAGGCGGCGATATAGACCTCTACGTAGAAACAAATTATGACGATTTATTTATTGTCACAAAAAAGGAAATAGAGTTTGTAACTAATCTAAAAAAAATTATTGGAGATCAAAAAATTGATATTGTTGTTAATGTTTTATCACAAAACCAGCAATTATCAATATATGCCGAAGCCAAAAACACAGGGGTACAACTTTTATGAAACAACGTTCCTTTTTAGCTTATTATGCAAATATACCAGATATCCAATCTACCAGACTAAAAGAGGCATTAACACACGTAAATAAATTAATACCACTTTCTGCTGCTGTTTTAGCTAATTTACCGACAGATAAATTGGCTTTTTTTTGATATGATGACAACACGTTTTGGTAAATTACAAGATATTATTGGCTCTAAAATTTTTCCTCTCATCCTTAATCTTCTTGAAGAAGACGCTGTTGCATTTATTGATAAACTAAATAAACTAGAAAAATTAGGCTATATAGAAGATGCAAACTGGTGGAGAGAATTGCGTGAAATAAGAAATAAAATAGCTCATTATTATCTTGATGATCACGATTTAATTTGCTCCCACATCTCTGTAGCTACTATTAAAGCAGCTGGATTAATAGAGTTTTGGCAAAAATTAAAAACCAAAATAGTAAGGTTATAAACAATTTTATACCAAATCATCCCAGGCTTTGTTTTTTTCTGTAAAACAAATAGGTTCTGGTAAAATTATAGAAGAAATTGCTTACTCTAAAAATAACTTATGGCTTTATCAAAACAAACAGGTAAAAAAATTGGCATTTTTGGTCTGGGGCTTACTGGTACTTCAGTATATAGAAGCCTAATGACCATTGTTAAAGAACTTATATGTTATGATGACTCCAAAGTAAATATCGAAAAATTTATCAAAGAGTTTAGCAGCTCTCATGTACTGTCAATAAATAATGAAAAATGGAAAACACTTAATAAAATTGTTATAAGCCCAGGCATCCCACGTTCTCACCAGATTTTTCAAATAGCATCAGAAAATAAAATTCCTGTTACTTCTGATATTGAACTTTTTATAGAAGAGAATCCCAATTCCGAATTTATTTTTATTACTGGCACTAACGGCAAAAGTACTGTTACCGCACTTACCGGACATATCCTACACAAGGCAGGGTTAGATTATCACGTTGGCGGCAATATTGGTAAAGCTGTAATGTCACTACCTTATCATAGAAAAGGTTATGTTTTTGAGCTATCTTCATTCCAGATTGAGCTTTTAACCAGAATAGATGCTAAAATATCTGTAATTACCAATATAACGCCAGACCATCTAGACCGCTATAAAAACGTAGAAGATTATGCGCGCGTAAAGGAAAAAATTTTCACCCCTAATTCCTTGAAAATTATTGGGGTAAATAGCCTTATCACACGAAACATTTATCGCAAATTCAAAAAAGTTTATAATCCAAAAATAATTCCTATATCTAATAGCAAGCAAATTGAAGGAGGAATATTTTGCGATAATAATTATTTATATGATAATATAGAAAGTAATAAAGTTAGCCTCCCACTTCCCTCTTTGCCACATTTACAAGGGTTTCACAATAAGGAAAATATTGCTATTGCGTACGCAATATGCAAGTCACTTTCAGTTCCCACCTCTGTTATTATCAAAACTTTAGAGAGCTTTAAAGGACTTGAGCATAGAATGCAATACATTGGTAGTTATAAAAATATAAATTTTTATAATGATAGTAAAGCAACTAATATTTCTTCCGCCCTAGCCTCTCTGTCTGCTTTTAATAATATTATTTGGTTTGCAGGGGGAAAATTTAAAGAAGAGAGTTTCGATGAATTAAAACCAGTCCTAAAAAATATTAAAAAAGCTTATTTTTTTGGTGAAAGCAAAAATTTATTTGCTGAATTTTTATATCTGGTTTCCTCCCAAAAACCTGGATATGAACTATGCGAAAACCTAGAAGAAGCATTCAATAAAGCTATGGAATATTCTATAAAAACATCAGAGAAACTAAACTTCTTACTAGCACCCGCCTGCGCATCTTACGATCAGTTTAAAAATTTCGAAGAACGAGGCGCATTATTTGTAAAATTAGTGCAAGATGTTAAAAATAAGCTTTAAACTTAACCTTAACCTTTCTCTGGTCAAGATTATTAATATTACTAAAACTAGCGATTTTAGTAGGTGTAAACTACCATACAATTTTCCTTAGAAGAAAGAAGTAAGGTATAAAACTATCTGCTTAAAAAAGCCGACTTTCTCGATTGACTCTTTGGCAACAAGAGCTACTTCGTGCTTTTCATTATCAATAGTGATAATCATTTTCCCTACCACATCACCTGCCCTTAAAGGAGCAGGAAGAGAAGATGGAATATCCTTTTTTATGTCCACATTATTTTTCTGTTCGGAACGTACGGAAAGCCCGAAAACATCATCTGCTACTTCTAATTGGACTTTATCTTTCACTCCAAGCCATACAGGAACTTCGTCTATGATATCACCTTTAGAGTAAAATTTCTTATTAACAAAATTTTGTTTTACCCAGTAAACTACCTTGGCAGATTCCTCCGCCCTTTCTTTCATCGAACTAAGCCCATTAATGACCATTATATAACGCCTATCCTTGTCGATAAAAGAGGCAACTATCCCATATCCTCCCTCATCCGTATAACCAGTCTTAATACCATCACACCCCAGATCTTTATATAGCAAAGGATTACGATTTCCCTGAGTAATAGGATTACCTTTTTGATCTTTACCAAAAGTAAAATTTTTCTCACTATATATAGGGTAAAATTCAGGATGCGATTTTATTAACCACGCACCAAGAAGAGCTAAATCGTAAGCGGTGCTATAATGATTTTCTGCAGGCCAGCCATTAGAATTAGCAAAATGAGTATTTTTCATACCTATTTCTTGTGCTGTAGAATTCATCACATCTACAAAATCTTCCTCACTTCCATGTAACCCTTCAGCTGCTACCACGCAAGCATCATTACCAGATTGGATTATAATCCCGCGCAAAATGTCCTCAAGCTTTACTTGCTCACCAAGTGGCATAAATGATTTTGATCCACCAATCCTCCAGGCTTTCTCACTTACTAAAAACGTAGAATCTAAAGATACTTCTCCTTTTTTAAGCTTTTCCTCAATGATATAAGAAGTCATTATTTTCGTCATGGAAGAAGGAGCCATTTGCTCATGTGCATTTTTCTCCAGCAAAATCTTGCCATCAGAATAATCCATAACTATTGCCTGCCTTGCTTTAAGTGCCATAGCTGTAGAACCGGGATAACGAATAATGTCTATATCTTCTACTAGTTTTTCTTCTTTTATATCCTGTGGCTTTTTAACGTTCTGGTTTTTCTGGGCTGCAAAAACAGAATGAGATGATAGAATAAAGGTAAAACCTAAGCATAACAGGTAAATGCTTCTTAAAATGACTCTCATGAAAATTATTACTTCCTTCTTATAATGACTTTGCGGGATAGTATAGCAACTAGTATTTAAGATATCAATATCAACTGTGGTGTAATTATCCACAGGCTCAGAAAATTTGTAATTTAATAATAAAAGATAAAAGCTAATACACAATACAAAGCTAGCTTAAAACTTATAATATTTCTAGCTCGTACTTACCCTTAGCTGTTCTTATTATTTAAAGGCAAGGTAAAGGCAAAAGTTGTGCCCTTATCAGGATTTTGCTTAGCCCATATCTGACCATTATGCGCTTTGATAACTTTTTTGCATAAAGCAAGCCCTATACCTCTCCCACCCGCAGGAGTTTTAGTCTTTGAACTAACTACAAAAGCACCAAAAACATCGGATAGTTCTTCTTTAGGTATTCCCATCCCCTCATCTTTTACGCTGAATTCCACCTCTTCTCCTTGGTTTTTATAAAGCTTAATAGTTATTTGCCCTGAAGGACAATATTGGATAGCGTTAATTATAATGTTATCAATAGTGCGGGCGATATAATTTTCATCACACACAACATTTAACTTCTCTTCTATCTCTAAATCGAAATTTAAGTTATCTCTATTTTTTTCGTCTACATACAATTTTTGACAGATTTCTAATCTTTTAAGGACCAACTCACTTAGATTTACCTCAAGCTTATTTAATTTATAGTACAAACTTTCAAGTTTTGACAAATCAATTAAGTTATTTACTAAACTAGTTAGTCTTTCAGAACTTTTGGCAATATCGCTTGTTGCATTACGCCTTTGTTCTTCATTAAATTTATCGTAGTTATCCCATAAAACCTGCCCGAGACTAGTAATACCAGTAATCGGTGTACGTGTTTCATGCTCCAAGTTTCGTAAAAACTCATTTTTAAGTTCTTGTAATTTAATTAATTCCTTCTTTTGGTCATCAGCTTTATGTTCTAAATAATCGGATTTTTCTTCAATTAAATTATATTGCTCTTGTTTTGGTTTAAAAAATACCAAAAGTATACTACTTAGAAATAATAAGAGGTACACTACCTGGAACTCCAAAGAAACAAATTTGCTGGGTTCAATACTAACAAGATCATATAACCGCGTGATAAAAGCAGTTAAACATATTCCGCAGGCTATAAGAACCAACGCCCACTGCCATCTTACCAGAATTGATATCATGATTAAATTGATCATAAAGATCATAACCTGTAACTGCGCAAATTTGCTAATTATAACTAGCATAAATGCGGCACAAACTAACACATAAAACAACATTAAGTTCCACAAAATCGCTATACAGCTCCTTTTTTGTAAAGGAATCGGCCAGATAGGGTAGCTAATCAATATAGTAGAAGAAAATAAAACGCTAGTTATAATTATATTCAATAGAGAATGATATAGAATTTGGGCTTCATGAGGAATTGTGTGCATAGTAACATATGTAGAAATTATGCAGAATAACCCTAGATACATATATGTGGCTTCGCTAGTTGGCGTATTAGCCTTAAAAACTTTTAGTAAACTAAATGTTTTAACTTCAGAAATGAATTCACGGATTTTTCTTGCTCTTCTATGCCGCAGCAACTCCACTACACTTCTATCTTTAATACCAACCCAGCCCCCTTTTTGCTTCAATAAATAATGACTAGAAAGCAGTACAGCTAAATTAGATATCATTGCAGGAACTAAGGAATCCAAATTAAAAAACGGCTTAAAAAAAATATAATCCCACAATACTACAGTTAAAAAACCTGCAAACATACCGAGCAGTACAGATTTTCCAG
Source organism: Candidatus Megaera polyxenophila (assembly GCA_037101405.1). NCBI lineage: Bacteria > Pseudomonadati > Pseudomonadota > Alphaproteobacteria > Rickettsiales > Rickettsiaceae > Candidatus Megaera > Candidatus Megaera polyxenophila. The sequence continues at coordinate 544,298 of AP017964.1, forward strand.
TGCTTCTGAAGCCTAAGAGAGCCATAATAAATGGTACTGTTACTACTGGCATGTAAAAACTGCTAGTGCCTATTAACATTTGCATTAGACTACCTTCACGGAATGCCAGAACTATGGAAAATATTCCTATTAAAGCGGAAAATAACCGTGATTCTATTAATTTATTACCTAATATTTTTACATTTAGTGGTCCGAGTATATCATGTACTACCAAAACCGAAGTAGAATTAATGTAAGAGTCCGCTGTAGACATGACCATCGCCATTACACTCACTAATATCAATATCTTTAATTCTGGATAAGCATTGTTAAACACTAAGTATTTTACTATATCATTACTAGCAAGATTCGGCTGCTTTACATATATTAAAATACTTATCCAGCATATACTGACAGTAATAAATGTACAGGTAATTGCTGCTATGACAAAGGATCTCCGAACCTGGAATACATCTTTTGCCATAGCAATCCGTTGAAAAATAGGAGGCCCAAATCCCGGTATTGCTACATAGAAAAAAAGAACTAAATAATAGAATGCTTTAGGCTGAGAAAAATCAAATACTTCCCCTAAATCAAACAACTTATTAGTCGTCAAAACAGCTTGTATACTTTCTAAACTGTTTAAAGAACTCAGTATAAAAAAACCAACAATAGGTATTATCGTACCAAAAGTAAAAAATTGTATGACATCAGTTAAAGTAACCGATTTAATACCTCCTAAAGAAGAATATAATGTTATTATAAAACCAGCGATGATTAAACCATATTTACTTGATATCCCTAAATATTCAAAAACTGTACCAGCAACCTTAAACTGAACCGCAACCATTCCTGATGCTGCGATTATTCCTGATATGGCAGTAACTACCCTAACATTTGTACCAAACAAACTGCCCATTGCTTCTGCTATAGATAAAGTACCTAAAAATTCACCTAAACGAGGAGCAAAAAATATACCTATAGATAACAGTGCTAATAAGCTTCCTATAACCCCAGCCCACATCATGTACATGCCGTTATTATAATTCTCGACAATATCTCCGAAAAAAAACTCCCCTGTAACCCAAGTTGCTACTAGGGTGGCAACTACTGTAGCTGTGCTAAAATTTCTGTCTCCCACAGCATACTCTTTTATTGTTGTTACACCTTTACTAAAATATAACCCCATTACTAAATTAATGACTAAAAAAGTACTAAAAATAATGATTTCTAAATTTTGATTCATGTGATTTATGCTATCTATAATAATTGACCTTATGATAACCAAGACACAGGTATACAGGACACTTGTATTAGTTTTTGTATCATTTAGCTAAAAATTGCTTCAATTAAATTATTAATTGAAAAAAATAGATTTGCAAAGAATAAATCTATACTGTTAGATAAAATTTTACAAAAATTTAAACCGCATATTTATATAACGTTCTTGAATCATAGAAGGTATAGTCGTTTTCAGACTAACTTAGAAATGCTAACAAGAAGAATTAATTTCTTAAGTGAAATTAATTCTAATTATTACTTTATAAATAAATAAGTTTATTGAACGGAAGAAAGAGGACTAACTATCATAATTACTTGCTTACCTTCCATTTTTGGCTCAGAATCGATTTTTGCGACCGATTCGAGATTAGCAATTATTTTTTCAAATAACTCTTCTCCTTTTTCTCGGTGCATTATTTCACGACCCTTAAACCATAAGGAAATTTTTACTTTATCTCCCTCTTCTAGAAACTCACGAATTTTCCTAAGTTTAATATCTAGATCTCCTTGTCCGATATTAACTTTAAATTTCATTTCCTTCAGAGCAGTTTTTTTCTGCTTTTTCTTAGCTTCTTGTAATTTTTTCTTTGCATTATATTTATAGCGACTAAAATCAAGAATTTTGCAAACCGGTGGCTCAGCATTAGGGGAAATTTCAACTAAATCCAGACTAGCATCTTTTGCTTGCCTAAGAGCCTCATCAAGCGAAACAACGCCTATCATTTCTCCATCTTTACCAACCAGCCTTACTTCTTGGGCTGTAATTTCCTTGTTAACGTTTGGAAATTTGCTTTTTTTAAAGGTCGTTATAAAAATTCTCCATTTTAAAATTACTTACAAATTAATGCTTAAATTAATAAGCAAAAATGTTAACCTAAATATTTTTTGTTCTCGGTAGCAATCATCCCAATTACTTCATCTACCAAAAAAGTTTTTTGTTCTTCAGATGAACCGAGTTTTCTAATAGTCATAGTCCCATCTAGTTGCTCTTTCTTTCCAACTACGGCAATTAACGGAACTTTCTGATTAGAAAAATTTCGTATCTTATAATTAACTTTTTCCCTTGAAATGTCAAGCTCAGATCTAATTCCAGCATCAATAAATCTTTTATTTAACCCAATAATGTGGCTATCAAGCTCATTAGTAATTCCAATAATTGCTATCTGGACTGGGGCAAGCCATAAAGGAAACCGGCCAGCATACTGCTCAATTAAAATTCCCATAAACCTTTCAAATGTCCCAATAATTGCTCTATGCAGCATTACTGGCCTTTTCTTTTCTCCGCTAGGGGCAATATATTCAGCATCAAGCCTTTCTGGCAGTACAAAATCTACCTGCAGAGTACCACATTGCCATTCCCTCCCAACCGCATCAGTTAAAACGAACTCTAGTTTAGGACCGTAGAATGCACCTTCACCAGGATTCATTTCATATTCAAATCCAGCTTCTTTTATAGCTATCTTTAAAGATGATTCTGCTTTATCCCATATGTCATCACTACCAGCCCTTACTTCAGGGCGATCAGAAAACTTGACCTTAATTTCCTTAAATCCAAAATCGTTATAAATTTCCCTTAATAAGTTGCAGAAAAGTACGGTTTCACTATTAATCTGTTCTTCCGTGCAGAAGATATGAGCATCATCCTGAACGAAATTACGCACTCTAAGCAAACCATGTAATCCCCCGGTAGACTCATTTCTATGGCAACAACCGAATTCGGCCATACGTAATGGCAAGTCGCGATAGCTTTTGATGCCTTGTTTGAAAATTTGTATATGGCCAGGACAACTCATTGGTTTAAGAGCATGAATTTTATCATCCCCTTCAACGATAAACATACTCTCTCTGAATTTTTCCCAGTGCCCTGAAGCTTCCCATAGTTTTTTATCAAGTACCATAGGAGTTTTTACCTCAGCATAATGGTGTTTTTCCAGCTTCCTTCTAATATACGCTTCAATCGTACGATAAATACTATACCCTTTAGGATGCCAGAAAACCATTCCTTGAGCCTCTTCCTGTAAGTGGAACAAGCCTAGTTCCTTACCGATTTTTCGATGATCTCTTCTTTCTGCTTCCTCAAGCATATGAAGATAGTTATCAAGCTGTTCTTTAGTTGCCCAGGCAGTACCATAAATACGTTGCAGCATTTCGTTTTTACTATCGCCTCGCCAGTAAGCTCCTGCTACTTTCATTAGCTTGAAATGTTTGATTTTACCGGTAGAAGGACAGTGAGGGCCTCTACAAAGGTCAACAAAATTACCCTGACGGTAAAGAGTAATCTTTTCTCCTTCCGGAATCGATGAGATAATCTCTGCTTTATAATGCTCTCCCATCTTTTTGAACATTTCGATTGCTTCGTTTCTATCTATTTCCTGGCGAATAAATTTATTATCCTCCTTTACTATTTCCTGCATCCTAGCTTCAATTTTTGCTAAATCATCAGTAGTAAAAGGCGTAGATTTAGCAAAATCATAATAGAAACCATCTTTAATGGCAGGACCAATAGTAACCTGTAAATCGGGAAATAAATCCTTAGCAGCTTCAGCAATTATGTGAGCCGCATCATGTCTAATAATTTCAAGTACTTCAGGATCTTTTGACGTTAAAATCCTAATAGAGCTATCATTTTCAATCGGAAAAGACATATCTGCTAAAGAACCATTAATCTCAACTACCATGGCATCTTTAGCAAGAGATTTCGATATGCTTGAAGCTATTTCAGCACCTGTTACCCCTTTGTTAAATTGTTTTGTGAATCCGTCTGGAAAAGTAATATTTATCATAATATGTTTATACGTTTTAACTTGATATATTTAGCGGTTTTTGTACTATCTTGTCAAATAGATAATCCAAAAATGGCAAATGGTTAATTTACCTAGCTGGCCTCCTGTAGCCATCTGGCAAAAAGAAAAAAGAGAAGATTTAAAACTTGCAAAAACTTTGCTGGATGCCTTAGGGTCACCTCATAAAAAATTACCCCCTACTATACATGTAGCAGGTACAAACGGCAAAGGGTCTACCGTTGCTATATTAAAAAGCATATTTGAAGCAGCCGGTTATAAGGTTCATTCCTATACTTCCCCTCATTTACTTGAGTTTAATGAGCGAATTAATTTAGCTGGAAAAAATATTTCTGACTATCATTTGTTTGAATTATTAGAACTGGTTAAAATTAAAGCTGAAGAATTAAATCGTGAACCTGGCTTTTTTGAAGGAACTACGATCGCCGCTTTTTTAGCTTTTGCTTCTACGCCAGCTGATCTACTGATCCTAGAAACAGGGATGGGGGGCAGGCTTGATTGTACAAATGTAATTGAAAATCCCATTTTAACTATCATTACGCCAATTTCCTTTGATCACATGGAGCATCTTGGGAATTCTTTGACAAAAATAGCAAGCGAAAAAGCCGGAATTATAAAAAAAGGCGTTCCCTGTGTTATCGGCCCGCAAACTGATGAAGTATATAAAATTTTATTTGATAAATGTAATGGATTAAACAGTTCAGCATTTGCATATGAATACGATTATATAATAGAAGAAAAGGATGATGATTTAATTTACCATTCTAAAAAATATTCATTAGTTATTCCCCGTCCATTATTTCTTCTTGGCAAACATCAATATTTAAACGTTAGTAGCGCAATTGCAGGTATCACGTTGATAAATGACAGATTGATGATTTCAGGTAAAAATATTGCCACGGGTATCGCCGAGGCTAAATGGCCAGGCAGGATAGAAAAAATTGATGCTGAAAAATACTCACATTTAGCAAGTAGAAACGTTCAGATATATCTCGATGGAGCACATAATGAAGCAGGAGCTAAGGTTTTAGCGTCGTGGATAAAAGAACAGTTTAATGAACCGGTGTATTTAATAATCGGTATGACCAGAAACAGGGAAGTAGAAAAATTTTGCCAACACTTCCATGACCTTGTTATAGAGGGGAGAGCTGTAAAAATTTTATCCGAACCGTCTAGTTATGTTCCTAATACCATTGTCCAAAAATCTCAAAAATATAACATCAATTTATGTTCTAGCGATTCCCTAAGCTCAGCTGTAAAAGAATTAGCGCGACTAAGCGCCCAGAAAGAATCTACTATCATTATTACGGGATCTTTATTCTTGCTTAGTGATTTTTATAAGCTGCTTTAAAATATTTGTTGCTAAAAACCCACTTTATTTATTAACTTATAAATTAATTTATTTGATAGTTTTTAAAACTGCTATTTTAAGCTTGCGAGCAAAAAATCTCGCATATAGACTCAAATACGTATTTTAGTCCATTAACTTAAGAGGTGTGTATGAATCTTTCTGCTTTTCAAATTGAGCTTAACCGAGACCTGGTATGGCGTTTGTTTATGGTTTTATTTGCAATTAGCATCATTGTTGTATCCTGTGATGCTGCTTTTGCAAGTAATAACGACGTCGTTGGAGACACTTTATGCCGTTTAGTGTCTAACCTTTCAGGAGGTATAGCAAGAGGTATTGCAACAATAGCAATTTTTGCTGTTGGTGTTGGTCTTTTCCTAGGTAAGCTAAACTGGGGTATTGCAGCTGCTACTGCTGCCGGGGTCGGTATAATATTTAGTGCTCCTAAACTTGTAGCTTTCTTAAGTGGTAGTGATGCTAATTCTAATTGTCCAACTAGCACTTAAATTTTATATTATCGGAAGGGCAGATTACTTTGTTGAATCTGCCCATTAAGACCTTTCTTAGCTTTCACCTTAAGGAATTCTGTTAGACTAATTAATTTAATCAGCTATAAGAGTTTTGGAAGTTTGCCAAAATCAAGTTACAAATTAACAAAAAAAGTTATATGAAGATTTGCCGATTTCTACTTATTTTTTTTGCAAGTTTATATAACGTAAATTTTACTATCGCATCTGAAAATAAGGAAATAAGCAAGGAAGAGGAAATAAATTACCAACAACACTGCTCGAAGGATCTTGCATACCTTAGAAAAAATATAGAGGAAAACTCCGCTCCATTTAAAGATCAAGATGATTCTGCCTTTAGAAAATGGTTTGATAAAGGATACTTACATACCCAGGAGCTGGTAGATGGAGTTAAAGATCCTGATGATTGTTATTATGCGCTAAAATTTTATATCAATGGATTTGGTAACCCTTATATGAGTATAAGAAGTTACATACAGTCTCCCCCTGAAAAATACCCAGGATTCTTGACAGCGAAGTATGGCAATGATCATGTAGTTATATATAAGGATTCCTTAATTTCTTCTTTGAATAAAATTAATGTTGGCAATAAAATTACACATATAAATGACATAAAAATAGAGGATTATTTTGAAAAATATATTATGCCGTTTTATGCCAATGACGATTCTGAATTCTCCCAAAGAGTAGCTAGTATTTTTAGTTTTATAATTAATGGAAATCGCTACGTTCCAATTCCTCTAACTGCAACTTTTATTAATGATAAAGCTGAGCAAAAAATATCACTCAAATACACAGAATTGTCAGAAGAAGCTTTGAACGTTAGTAAAAATATCAGACAGCCAGAGCCTGATCAGCACTTTAAAATTGAAATGGTTTCAAATGGTGTGTGGATCACTATCCCTAGTTTTTATTTAAGTAGGGAAGAAACAATTTCTTACACAGGTATGCTTTCGAAATTAAAAGAACTTGCCAAAGAAGACTGGATATTGTTTGATTTAAGGAATAATAGAGGGGGGGGATCCGTTTGGGCAAGGCCTATTATTCGCAATTTATGGGGAGATGATTATATTAAACATTTAGGTAAAAATCATGAATATAATAGCACTTGGGTAAAAAAAATTAGAGTCAGTAAGCAAAACTTTTTTGATTTCAAAAAAACGGCAAATGCTGCTGAAATAAAGAAATTTGCCGCTGCTTTAGAACATGGAGATGACTTTTTTGAAAAAAAATGGTCAATTTATAACGAAGATCTTAATTTGTACTCGAATCAGGATAGCTCCCCCTTTAAAGCTAGAATATTCGTTTTTACCGACCATTTCTGTCGTAGTACCTGTTGGTCATTTGTTAATCAAATTCTGCAGATTCCTGGAGTAACACATATAGGCGTTCCAACAGTTATTCAAAATAACAGTTCTTATGCTAAGAGTGTAAGGTCACCTAGTGATAATTTTGACTTTTTCTACCCTACTGAAATTAGAATATACCCAAATAAAAATGCAGGCCAGGCTCTAATTCCTTCAAAAATATTCAATGGAAATATCAGAAATGAATCAGAGGTCGTAGATTGGGTGCTGTCCATTACTGAAAAAAACCCTTCACTATAGTGATTTTAGAAATTTTATCGGGAATCCATATTTAAAGACTGAGCTTTAATGCATTACCTAAATTGGTATAAAATAGATTTATATTACAGGTAAACTACAAATTTATATAACACTACTTCTCCTAAGACTCCTACTAAGTTCAATTATTAACTAAATATAAGCTTAAAAGGTTAGTTAGATTGGTCGGGGCAGAGAGATTCGAACTCCCGACCCTCTGGTCCCAAACCAGATGCGCTACCAGACTGCGCTATGCCCCGGAAATAAATATAAAGTCTAATAACACCTGTATAACCTACTAAGGCTTTTAAAGCAATAAGATTTTGTGAATTTTCTAGAAAATATTCAAGTTCTAAATATTCTTACCTTATGCTATAATTATCGCCGTCAGTAATGAGATAATAAAATGAGTATCTTTCATGCTAGTATTCTTACTTTATTCCCCGAAATGTTTCCGGGATCTTTAAACTACTCACTAGCCGGTAAGGCTCTTAGAAGTAACATTTGGTCATACGATATCATTAATATTAGAGATTTTGGTCTAACAAAGCATAAAAACGTTGACGCTGAGGCTTATGGTGGAGGTAACGGTCTTATAATGAGACCAGATGTTATTGGTCCTGCCCTAGATCAAGCGTTATCAAAAAATCCGGAAATTACTATTTACTACCCTTCTCCACGAGGAAAATTATTTAATCAAGATTTTGCGCATAAAATTAGCAAAAAAAAAGAAATAATTATTTTATGTGGAAGATTTGAAGGGATTGACGAAAGAATAATTGAAGAGTATAATGCGGAGCAGATTAGTATAGGTGACTACATCTTGTCCGGAGGTGAGGTTGCGGCTAATGTAATTCTGGATAGTGTTATAAGATTATTACCTGGGGTGCTTACAAACCAGGATACTCTTAGAGAGGAATCATTTGAAAGAAAAGACAATGGCAAAAAAATACTTGAACACCCTCTTTATACTAAACCATCAATCTGGCGAAGTAGAAAGATACCAGAAGTTTTATTGTCAGGTAATCATCAGGAGATTGAAAAATGGAAACACAATCAATCAGTTGAAGTTACAAAAAAATTAAGACCGGATTTACTAAAGTGAATACCCCATGTTCTCATATTAGTCATAAAAGTTAAGTGACTAAGGTTTTAGAACCACATGGTAACTATAAATTATGGAATAAAAAATGGAAAATTTAATTGAGCAATACGAAGCCAAGCAAATTACAAATTTGCTCCAAAACAAAACAATACCAGACTTTAGAGCAGGAGACACGGTTTCAGTAAGTGTTAGGGTTATAGACGGAACAACTGAAAGACTTCAAGTTTACGAAGGAGTGGTAATAGCTAAAAGAAACAGAGGTATTGCTTCTTCTTTTGTTGTTCGTAAAGTAAGCCACGGAGAGGGAGTAGAAAGAAAATTTATGATATATTCTCCGGTTGTTAATAAAATCGAGGTTGTAAAGCGAGGTGTGGTAAGACGCGCTAAACTCTTTTACTTAAGAGGTCTAAGTGGTAAAGCAGGCCGTATTAAAGAAAAAATATCCTACACTAAGAAAAAATAAGGGGCTTTTTGATTCAATTGCGAAATCCTATCATAATTATGTAAGTTCTAGAATTCAACATTAGGAACTAGGGTTTTGGTATTTTAAAATACAACAAGTCAACTCGCATTAAATTTGAGTAAAAAACATTCAAACAAAAATAAGCCTAAGCTAATATAAAACCAGTTTAATAAAAATCTAGCGTCCGTGATAGTAGTCGCCAAAAATTTTCAAGAGGCGACATAACTATTACGGATACTGAGGTTTAACCATAGCGTCCTTTCCCACATTAAAGAAAATCTTTTTATAGTTAATACTTTACATAACTAAAAATGTAACTAGAAATTAACGCACTTAAAAAATATAAAAATTATTTGTACAGGTGATTAATTTTTAGTTGAATATTTTTTAATATAAGTGTCAAATTGAATAATTAATTAATAAAACTAAAATTTTTTAATTTTATGCAAAGATCAAAGCAAGAAAAACTTGGTAGCGAACAAAAAAAAGCCGTAGGATTATTGTCAATAGGCACTTTTTTGGAGTATTTGTGCGTCCAGTTAAGGCGCTTATGTTGAGTGAGAGATAAACTCACCACGGTAAAAGTTAGAGCCGTGTAACTAGGATAGCAATATAATGCGAAATCATTATATTGAAGCCTATCGACAAACCAATTTAAAGAATTGGTGTGACTGTTCAGGTCGTAATGCAAATGAACACATTGGTAGCCTCGTAAAAGAATTAAGTCTGAAGGTTGAGCCTCTAAGTATTAGGTGAAAACAGTAAAACAAAATGAAATCTAACTGACACGTTTTGTTTCTTCAGCGGGGTAATAGTGACGACATGAACAGATAGGACATAGGTAGCAACTGGAGAGGCCCTCCTCATCCCTAGAGAAATACTAGGAGCAAGATCTTTTCTATAACGAGATATATCTCGGAAAAGAAGAGAAGATGAGAGGGAGTCGGATAGGGGCATAGTAGTGATGAAGCAAGGTAATGCTTGTGGAGCGAAGGCCTCTTACTTAGAAAACATCTTCTAACAAAACGAGAGGTAAAGGAGAATGATAAAAACTCCAATTTTATTACAAGATCTGAGGAAGAAGATATACATTCAAGCGAAGTCTGAAAAGACTTGGCGATTCTGGGGCATTTATGTACATATGTGTAAAATTGAAACCTTAAGAGAATCGTATCGTCTGGCACGAAAGAACAATGGAGCGCCAGGTATTGACAAGATGACCTTTGAGGATATAGAAAGAAACGGTGTTGAATCGTTTCTTCACCAGATACACAATGAACTTAAATCAGAGACTTACTACCCTTTACGAAACCGTCTAAAAGAAATACCAAAAGCAAGCGGAAAAGGTATGCGCAAGCTTTTAATTCCTTCTATACGGGATCGTGTGGTTCAGGGTGCTTTAAAACTCATTCTCGAACCTATTTTTGAAGCAGACTTTCAACAAGGATCTTATGGATACCGACCTAGTAAAAATGCACAAGAAGCAGTGCAAAGAATAGCAGATGATCTCGTTAAGAAGAAAGGAAACGTCATTGATGCCGATCTTAAGGATTATTATGACAGCATCAGACATGATATTCTTCTTACCAAATTAGCTAAAAGAGTTAAAGATTCATCTGTTATGAGGCTTCTGAAGCTAATAATTAAGGCGGGAGGTAAAAGTGGAATTTGTCAAGGAGGCCCTTTATCACCTCTGTTAAGCAACATCTATCTGACTTCAGTGGATGAGATGCTTGAAAGAGCAAAAGAGGCTACAAAGATTGTAATTCAAGGCAAAAGCTACACTAATCTAGAATATTATAGATGGGCCGATGACATTGTGATTTTAGTTGATAGTTATCAAAAATGGGAATGGCTCTTTAAAACTGCTTATAAAAGGCTTCGAGAAGAACTTAGTAAGATTGGAGTTACGCTGAACACTGATAAAACTAGACTTGTGTATGCAGAAAAAGGTAACACTTTCTCTTTCCTTGGTTTCCGCTTCAAACGAATACGGACAAGGCAAGGAAAAGAAGGAGTACTGCGCCTCCCTAAAATAGAAAGTCGTACAAAACTGTTGAGAAAGCTCAAAGAAGTATTCCGACAACATCGATCACATCATGTAAGACAAGTTATCGATGAGATCAACCCAATTCTAAGAGGTTGGGTATCCTATTTTAGGATCGGGAACTCAAGTGAATGCTTTGCATTTATCAAAGACTGGATAGAAAAGAAGCTGAGAAGACATCTTATGTATGCCCAAAAGCGTCAAGGATTTGGATGGAAGAGATGGAGTAAAGAGACACTTTATAAAACCTTAGGGTTATATAATGGATACCACCTCTTGAAAGTAACTCCTGTTCAATTAGGTCTCATAAACTTGGATACGAAATTCTAAGGGAAAGCCCGTTGCGGGAAAACCGCACGGCGGGTTTGACGTGGCGGGGGCAGGAAACGTGGCTCTTGAGTTTGAGTGTGCGCGCCTGACCTCGACCCTACTGACTTAATGCTTTATATCCACATGGCTGTGTTGCTTAATGAATTATTTTTCCCTAAAACTGATCCTTTTACCGCATCCTTACTTTCTGCCTTTGCTTTTTGCTCCTCTTATATATTAAGACCATTTGGAGCTTTAATCTTTGGTTTTATTGGTGATTTCATAGGCAGAAAATCTGTTATAGTTATTACGACTATAATAATGGTAATAACCTGTACGACAATTGCCGTCTTACCAACATATGCACAAATAGGAATTACCGCCTCTTGGATTATTACAATATGCCGTATGGTACAAGGAATGGCCGCAAGTGCCGAATCTAGGGGAGCAGAAATTTATATTACAGAAAGCATAAAACCACCTCTGCAATATCCTTTAGTAGCAATAATTACCGTTTTTTCGGCAGTGGGCACAAGTTTTGCTCTTGGTATAAGCTCCATTTTTACTAACGTCAATATTTTTGGTACAGAAAACCAGTACTGGAGAGTAGCATTTTTTCTGGGTGCAATAATAGGGTTAGTTGGAGGAGTTGCGAGAACCAGTTTAAGAGAAGCATCAGAATTTGCTAACAAAAAGAAAATGCTGAAAATGAAATTTGCTGATAATAAAGTAGAGTGGGATAAAAATTATTTCAAAGATACTTTTGATAATGAAAAAACTTTTTTAACCTCTTTAGCCTATTTCATAATATGCTGCGCCCGTCCTCCTTGTTTCTATTTCATATACATTTATTGCTCAGACGTTCTTAAACATGACTTCGGCCTATCGGCTGGTGCAATTATTTCACATAATTTTTGGGTATCAATAGTAGATATGTGCGGTTTATTATTTTTAGCTTATATAAGTAGTAGAATATACCCCCTTAAAATACTTAAGGCTAAACTTTTTCTATTTTTTACCTGTATTATCTTCTTTCCTGCAGCTATGTACACTTATCCTAGTGAACTGACAGTTTTTGTGTTTCAGTGTTTAGCTTCTCTTTTTGTATTTGATGACGTGCCAGCAAGTCCCGTATTCTATAAACATTTCCCCATCATAAAAAGGTTCACTTATACTAGCTTATTGAGCTCATTTGCTAAATTAATGACCTATGCCATTACTTCATTTGGCCTGGTATATTCAACTAAGTATTTTGGATATTATGGGATATTTTTAATCTTAATCCCTGTAGGGGTTGTGTATTATTTTGCCGTTAAGTATTTCGAGGGATTGGAAAAGGTAAAATAGATTCTTCATGAAAAACGGTTTTCTTTTTTTTTATATTGCTTAAAGAGATTACCCCTAGCTCAATGTTTAACTCTACACATTGTTTATAAAGGAAGTCACTAACCTCATGTAAAGATAATTCTTCTGCAAAAATTAAAAAGTTCTTTATAGTCTCGGTTACTTGTTCCTTTTGTTTTTCCGGAGATAAATAATTTACTGTGCTTATATTATGAATCCTGTCAACTATTTTTATTAAAACCACTTCCTTATCATTTTGAAACCAAGCATTCCGTAATACTTGCTCTACACTAAGTTTACTTCCATCAGACCTATCACACGAGTTAATCTATCAACCATTTCAGCAATTCTAGAACCAAAGGCTTCCGCAAGCATACTCTCTGTGGCTTCTGTATCTTCTAATATATCATGTAAAATACTGGTAACTATTACTTCCGTTTTTAAATTATAATCAGAAACAATATAAGCTACTTCTAGCGGATGGGTGTAAAAAGGTTCTCCACTTTTTCTAAACTGACCGGTATGATATTCTTTAGCAAAATAAATAGCTTTATTGATTAATTCAAAATCTAGAAAATTTTGAATATCTAAAGATTTAAGTTTTTCTATTAATCTAATAGTGTGAAGGCAAGATTCCGAATAGTCCACAATTGAAAATTATTTAGTTATATAACTTTATAATAACACATTACGAACTGCATTGTAAATGTAAATGGGGTAAGCCGACTTGAATCTACTTCTATCCTTAGATTTATTGGTAAAAAGGCATTAATAAAATAATACTACTTTACTATCCGGTAATCTAAAATATTTAGCTAATCTTACTGTAATTTTATCTCATTGTGCTTCAGGAAATTTGGATAATAGTAGTGGTCAGCTATGACAAATCCTTCCTTAAATAATAAAAAGAGCTATCACCAGCATAACCATCTCGCTTTAATTCAATTTGAAAACCAAGTTTTTGGTAAAATTCTGGAGCTTGAAAATTCATAGTTTCTACAAATGCAAAACTGCACCCTTGTTCTTTGCCATAGCGCAGGACATGTTCGATCAAGATTCTCCCTATACCTTGCCTCCTGTATCCCTTTCTGGTTATAAGATATTTTATGTGGAGATTTCCCCAAAATAACTGACAAACACATACTCCGATATTTATTCCATTATCATTTATTTCAAATGCAATAGGTCCATTGCTTAAACCATCAAAACCCATAGTAGAAATTGCATGGTCAGCAAAATCCTTATAAATCGAATCTTTAAGTTCCGAAGTTAAGGCGCCTATAGTAATTTTGTACGTCATAACATTTTAACAAGGGTTATATATTTTTCAGAAAACGATAAAAATAATTTGCTAAAAATTTTTAGCCTACTCTAGCCTGTAATGACTATAATTTAGCCTTTTATAATTTTTTATATTTTAAAATTAACCTCAGAAACCGATATCTTAAATCCAAGTAACTTTGGTATAAGTGTTAAGCGATAATCTAGTTAATCACTCCAAAAATAGTTTTTTAGCAGTTGATTTAGAATTTGTTTTCGTTTTTTCAGAATTATTTGGGGTTGAATCGGTTTGATGGTTAAAGGTCGTTTTTAAATAATCATCGATTTCTTCATTAAGCCTGTCAATCTTCTCTCTAAAAAAATGATCCGCCCCTGCTATCATACGATAGTCTACTTTGATATATTTTTGCTTTGATAATTTCTGTGCTAGTTCGTGTACTAATTCTTCCGAGACTACGCTATCTAAATCTCCTTGCATTATCAATCCTGGTACTGGACAAGGGGAGAGAAATGAAAAATCATATTTATTAACTGGCGGAGAAACTGTTAGAAAATGAGTAATTTCAGGCCTTCTCATAATTAATTGCATAGCAATCCAAGCTCCAAAAGAAAATCCGGCAATAAGACTTCCACTCGCCATAGGGTTATTTAATTGAAGCCAATCAAGGGCCGTTGCTGCATCAGTCATCTCACCGATCCCCTCATCAAACTTACCGACCGATCTTCCTACACCACGAAAGTTAACCCTAAGAACAGTAAAATTGTTATCAGCAAGAGTCTTGTACATACTGTAAACAACTTTGTTATTCATTGTACCGCCATATAACGGATGTGGGTGAAGTACAAGTGCTACCGGTGCTCTTGGATCAGGTGATTCTGTATATCTTCCTTCTATCCGTCCGGCTGGTCCATTAAAAAAAACTTCAGGCATTATCTAGATATATAATATTTATTTTTGCATAGGAGTCTATTATGTTTTTTTATAAAATACAATAGACTTGTTATGTTAAGCTCAGTAAAAATTACATGAAAATTTCTGATATATTTATGTTTTAAGCACAACCGAGACAGAATAAAACTAGACTAAAAAAGAATTTTAGTTATTATAACTAGGGTTAATATTAATATTTAAAAATTAATTATACATCTACTTAAAATGATATTGAGAAACTTATTAACGCTAACAATAATGGCCTTGATACTTGCTGTTAACTGTGCCTTTGCCGGTGAAGAGGGATACGCTGCTATTATTAAGAAACAGTCAGCTCAAATAAAATCATTACAAAGCCGCCTTGACCATCTGGAACAAACTGTTGCTGCTATGCAAGTAAAACAGCCAAATTCAGAACCTAAACCTAACTTAGATAAGCAAATAACTCAGTCACAAGAGGCGCATTCACCGCTAGCTCAAGGCAAAAAAATTGCTTCTAAAGAAAATAAGACTACTGAAATTCAGTCTGAATATGACCTTGCCCTTGCGTCTTTAAAAGATGGTAATTTTAGCGAAGCAGAAGAGAAATTTGCGAATTTCATTCAAAATCACAAAGATCATAAACTTCGGGAAAATGCAGTTTTTTGGTATGCTGAAAGCTTTTACCGGCAAGGCAATTTCAACCAAGCAGCTATCCATTACCTTAAAGGTTATAAAGAATACACAACGGGTTCTAAAGCTAGTGATTCTTTGCTAAAACTATCACTTTCTCTGGGGAAACTGAAAAAACAAAAAGAGGCTTGCGTTATTCTTGATAAGCTAGAGACAGAATTCCCTAAAAGATCTGCGGATTCTTTAAAAAGAGCTGCTGAAGCAAGAGCGAATTTTAATTGTAAAAAATAATAACGGTTAGCTAACAATGTCTGATATCTTAGAAGAAATATTAAATGACGAAAAAGACGCAAAAAGGCTTAAGCTTTTTAGAAAACTTTTTCCTGCTATCATAACGTTAACAATCATTGTTGCTCTTGGAATAGCAGGGTATAACTGGTTTTTACAAGCAAAGGCTACACATAATCAGGAAATAGGAGATTCGTTTGTTCAATTAATTTCTGATGAATCCAAGGATACCAAATTACTTAATGACTTACTTAAAAAAATCGAAATTAACAATAAAAGTAAATTATCTGAGTTAGCATCAATAAAGCTAGTTAGCGAACAAACAAAACTAACTAATGTATCAGATTCTATGGGGCTTCTTAGCAAGATAATTAACAATAATGATTACTCTGAAATAACTAAAGCTTATGCCAGGATTTTATATATTAGCTTAGTTCTTGATATCGAGAATTTAAATAGTGAGCAGGAAAATAAAACCAGGGAATATTTACAATATTTTACTAAGGATTCTCAGATTTTTTACGCAACAGCTACTCTATTAAAATCCTTATTTCACTTAAAAAATAACCAATTAGACTTAGCCAAGCAGTATGCAATTGAAACTCTGAAGCTCCCACGAGCTTCAGCAATCATAAAAGAACAAGCAAAAGCTGTCATTTCAGGAATTTCTATCAAGACATAAAATTAATAAATCTATATTAGGTACATATTATGAATAAACTCTTTGCATTTTTGTTAATTCCTTTTTATTTAACAAGCTGCGATAACATAGGTAGTACAAAAGTAAAAAATCTTGTTGACTTAACACCAAAACTTGAAGTAGAAGCAGCAACACCGCCTTTATTTTCCACTGGTAAAAATAACCCTTTTAAAGAAAAAAAACCTCATTCTTACATGATTTCCAAGAAAGCAATTATCGCAGAACCAGTAGTTGCTAAAGGTATAATGTATAGTATCGATAAGCAGGGGTATGTTAGTGCATTCTCTTTGAAAGAAAAAAAGCTATTATGGAGTAAAAATATAGCTGGAAACGAAGTAGATAGATATTTTTACTCCGGAGGCATATTATTTAGTGATAATAAATTATACGTAACTTATGGATCGCGTAATTTAGTTGTTTTAGATGTAGAAAGCGGTAATGAACTTATCCGTAAAGAGTTTCCTGATATAATTAGGACCAAACCAGTTATGGCAGACGATAAGTTATTACTGGTACAAACAATTAGTAATCAAGTAATAGCTTACAATACAAAAAGCTCCAAATTAATGTGGATGCATGAAGGCGGAATAGAAATTATTTCTTCAAGAAACCATATTCATCCTGTGCTTTATAATGGTTATGCCTTGGTCAGTTATAGTTCCGGGGAAGTAGTATATCTCAATGCTAGTAATGGTTCTGAATTATGGCGTTATAGCCTATCTTCTTCTGAAGAGTTAGGATTGCCAAATTTTGAACCATCAGTCATAATAACAAAACCTATTATAAGCGGTAATTTTGCTTATTTTGCTAGCAGCAACAGAAAAATAATAAAACTTGATTTGAAAGAAGGCAAAGAGGTCTGGATAAAAACTGCTGATGATATACAATCGATGACTTTACATGATAATAGCCTAATAGTCACAAATAATGCCCGACAAATTGCCTTGTTATCGACAACAGATGGTAAAGTGAGCTGGACTGGAGACCTTATTTCTCCAAAAGAACGTATGTCTAAAAAACCTAAAACAGTAACTTTCCTAGATCCTTTTGTTGTTAAAGATGGAAATAGCTATGCGATAAATGTTATAGCTTCCAACGGTGAACTATATCAATTTACCACGAATGATTCAGGTCGATTATCTGAACAAGCTGTTATTTCTGCTATTGATAAAAATATAAGATACTATTGGATATCATGCTGCAGTGGAAACATACACTTAATTTCAGATACAAAGGTAAAATTTTAACTTCTGCAGCCTGCTAATAATCCTACCGCAACGTCTTAGTAAAAACAAAGAACTTACGTGTTGTAATTGGATTGTTAATTAAGCAGCTAGGGGTTTATCTACTGAGAACCAATTATAAATTGGTTCTCAGTGTAACATCAATGCCCATGTACCGGTTTTTTAGCTATTTTAGCTAATTGTGAAGTATTGAACTGGACAGTGCTTGCATGAAGCATCGGTGGTATATCTTTGACATAATCTAGTAGTTTAGCACTTGCTCTGTGTATATTACCTTGTTCAATAGTATTTTTAGCTTTAGGAGCAGAATGATTCATACCATCAGTATAAGCATCAAGGTAATGCGATTTATTTAAGGTTGGCACATCGGAAGGTCGGTCAAGCCTAGTTGATGAAGTCGCTTGCGCGACCAAATCAACTATTCTATCTCTTCCACTTGCAACTTCGTGCTTTAGCATTTTTGCAACTTCCTCAGGTTTCCTATTTTTTAATATTTTATCTATTTCTTTTATTGCATCTTCCTTTGATGCAGAAACGGAAATTTGCACCTTGGACATTGCTTCTACTAGCGGTACTTGGGACGGGCCTTCTACTTTTGGTTTTACTTGCGCCGTTACCTCAGTCCCACTGGCTATTTGTTCTTTTGGAGATAAATTAATTCCCATACCCTGATTTTTGGCAACTTCCGTCATCATTTCATTATAGGCTTTCTTCGTCACCGGCAAAGTGTATACTTCTCCATTTCGCTCAATATAACCAATTGCATTATCTTCTTTACCCATAAATTTAATAGGTTGGGGAGAGGTAACCTCCATTAACTTCCCCGATTTATCATAATGGACGGTAAAATAAACTGCATCTTTAGCTGGCATGTTATGTCCGTTTGCATCCTTTAAGGCAAATGATGCATGCATTGGGCCACTTCCTTCTTTCAGTGACGGGGGAAATGCAATACTGCGGGTACTAACCTGTTTTGTACTACCATTAGCGGCTGTAAATGACTGAGATGAGGTGGTTTCTTTTAATGTACATACTTCCTGGCCAGCTTTATTTTTGACTACTTGTGTTTTTTCGCTCGCTGTAGAAGGCCCGTCCCACACAACAGGCTTTGCAACTTTAGCAAATTCCTGATTAAATTTTTTATAACCCTCTACTTCTGCTTGCTGCATTTGCGCTGCTATCTCTTTCTTGAAGGCAGGATTTTCAAGCGCATCAGTTACTAGCTTCTGGTGGTTTTTTAAATAATCTTTAAACTGCTCCATGCTAAGGCCAGTCGTATCAGGATGAAGTATTGCAACCGCCTGCTTTAAAATTTCAGCCTGTTTGTTAATTACTTCCTGCCTGACAAGCGCCACAGGATCAATAACGGGGCTAGTCGGTTTGCCGCTAGTAGTAGTTAAGACTGGTTGGCCTGCTTCGCTTAATCCCCTAGCAGTTCTTTCTACTTCCCGCTCTACTGGCTGACCTGATAATGCAATTGAATCTCCGGATCGTGAGAAAAGAGGTGAAGGGGTCATAACCACACCTTCTGTGCGAACTAATTCTTTTCTTAACTCCTTATTAAGCCCAAGCTGTTTTCCACGCTCCATGATATAGCTTTCTAAATCACCTTTATGAGCAGCTTTGCTAGCACTAGTTTTTACCCATTCTAATCCACCACCTTTCTGCCCTATTCCCTTAGCTTTTTCCAATTCGGCATATGCTGCTTTTATTTGATCAATTTGCTCTTTAGACGGCTCATCACCTTTCTTTTTCCCATCTATTATTTTATCAATATCTACCTGAAGCTGCATAAGTTTGCTTACGCTTGCCATTTTTTGTTGATTGTCTTTGGCAAATTGCTCTATATTAGCAAAAGCAGCATTTATTGTTTCTTTTGGACTTAATTTAGGATCAAGTTTTACACCGCTTATATTACTACTTATTGCGTCCAACGATTTTTTTAAATGTGCAATCCCTTTCTCATCTTTATTTCGCTCCATCGCCTCCAAAAGTGCTGTAAATTCTTCCCTTCCAGCAGCTATTCCTTGGCTTAATCCTGGTGATTGAGACACTTCCTTAAAAGCATCAGCCATTTCCTGAGTGGGGATCATACCAGGATAATCACGCCAAAGTTTAGATTTTGCTCCAAACTTAAGACCCGCAACATTTTCTCTATTTAAAAAATCTAAAACTTGATTATCCTTATTCCTTACTGTACCACCAAATGCTTTGGATGTATTAAGGAGATCATTAAAAGCATGCCCAAAATCTATTCGTGCTGCACGATCTTGTCCATCTTTGGTAACCACAACAAAATTACCAGGATTAATATCATGATCCCCATTTATTATCGAACCGGCTATACCTTTTGCTATGTCCTTACGTAAGGAAGCATTTTCTGGTCCACTAATATCATATTCTCTCTTTTCGGGATTTGCTCCGCCCTTTTTTCTGCTTCCATCAACAAATTTTATATGCTGCTTATCTTTAAGTTTAATACCTGTCTTTTCTACAATAAACTCGTCTAAAGTTCTAACCTCATCCCCCTCTAGATATTTCGAAGCTACCGGGGTTCGTTTTCCAACCTTATCATATACTAATGAAACATTAGGAGCTGCTTCAAAAGAATCGGTAATTAGAATCCTACGGGCTATTTTAGAGGAAATTACTTCACCATAATTTTCTCTATCAGTCCAGTTAGCTTTAATACGCCTCTTAAAAACATTATCCTTAATTGACGGTTTTAACTGGTAATTTTTACCATCCATCTTAACACGTTTACTTCCTGTAACACCCCCGCTATCGGCTGCAGTTGTAAGATCAAACTTATTATAATCAATGGGATTATTTGCAGCTCTAGCAATTTCACTGGTAGCATCTACAAGTTTTTTACCAAGTGTAGAAATCTCTGTAAACAACCCTTCTTTATAAGCTTCTGGTTTTTGAAGCGAACGAAATTCATCTATCTCTGTTTTCATAGCCTCGATAGCATCCAGAGTTTTTTTCCTATACTCCGGATCAATACTGAACTCATTTGAAAGGTTTTTAGCTGCTTTATCAAAAACTTGATGCCATTGTTTTTGTAGGGCCGCATATTGAGAAAAATCAATAAGAGGTGGTAGTGGATCTCTTCTTTCCCGTTCCGCTTTCGCTATTTCTTCCAGATTCTGTTGCTGCATTAATTTAAGAGTTTCATCAAAATAACTTCTGCTTTTTGCTATATTTACATGTATATTCTGATCGAATTGCTCCTGTAATACTTTCAATTGGTCTTCTTTTAAAGTAAGATGGAGTTGAGTATTTTTGGGGTCTTTTAAAATACGCTCTGCATATTTGGGATTTCTGGATATAGCTTCTTGTAATTCTGCTACGTTTAATTTTTTCCCCTTGCTTAAAGCAATTTTTATATCAATCTCACAGGCCATATCTTTTAAAGATTGCTGCCTTTTCTTCATGGTCTCTGTAAAATGAGTTTTTATTTGTCCTGAAGTAACCTCCCCTTTATCAGCTCCCGGAACTTTAATTTGCTTAGCAAACTCCTGTATAGTTTTAGAATTAAAGCTTTTCTCTATTTCTGCCCACTTTGCTTCAACAACTGGAGTTAGATCAATCTCTGCTACCTTACGCAACTCAGCTGAGAACGCTTTATTCATAGTTCGCTCTTTTGGGTGGTCACGTAGAAAGTAATTTTTTTGGTATCTAGCAGGTAGAGGTTTATCAGGGTATTTATTTTTATATTTTACGCCTCCTCTATTTGGTATATCCTGGTAAGGGTTAATATCATCTGTAAAATCTCTAAAAGCAGCCCCAAAATCTATCCTGACTAGTTGCTTTTTAGGTTTTTTTCCCTTTTCTCCTTCAATATTTATAACTCCAATATTTCCTGAATGGACAGAAAAATCTCCGAGAAGAAGGGAGGTAACCATAGTCTTTTCATAACCGCTATATTCATAAGCATCATCACTTTTCCTTTTAAAAGCCGACTTTGGAGATTTCAACGAAGTTGATTCCAACCCAGCTAAGGTTCCAGTTCGTTTGGAAAAAACATAAGTGTTATCTTTAAAAAAATCCCGGTAACCGTGTTTGAAAAATTTTGAGGCTAAGAAAGCATTCTGACCTTCAGCATCTCGAGATTGATTCTTGGCTAATTCGATCTCCGCCCCATAACCCTTAGCAGTTTTTTGAAATATTGATGCTGCTAAATATTCAGCTATGTCGTTCTGACCTTTATGAGTATCACGCTTAATTAAAAATCTTTCAACTACTTCCCCTTCTGACGATACAAGATCATACCTACCTCCATCAGGATCACCTTCGTGTGCGCCATCTTCTTTACCGCCTATATATACACCGTATTTTGGATCAAATTCACCTGCCATAAACTCCTCTTATAATTTAATCGCATAACCCTTTAAGTTATTATTAAACGTTAAATGGTAGGTAAATTACAAATAAAACTGTTAAAGAGTTGTTTTATTAGAGGTTGGCTGTATGTTTTGCTTGCCACACAATAGTTCCTGACACGGCTTTTAAACACATAAAAAAAGCCGTTTCGCTTTAGTTAGAGCAAAACGGCTTTGATTATTATAAGTGATATCTAAAAATATGTTATTTTTCACCAGTTGTAAGTTTCTGATACTCTTTGCTTAATCCTTGGACAGCAAATATCCATAGGATCACTATGACAAAAAATACACCGGCAAAATAAGGAGTTGCCTCAGCAAACGTATATGTCGGTAACAGAATAAAGAAAGTTGACTGGATTATGCCACCACCAGATTTCCCAAATCTACCACCTATTACATCCACGGCCGCTTTACCCTTGGTTTTCATTTCGTCATCAAGAGGTATATAAGCCATTTCTTTTGTCGAATCAAATAATGAATATTTTGTTGCCTTACTAAGCACATTCTGTGCTGTGCCAATAATCACGGCAAGAGCTAGAGGACCTGTACCAAAAAAGGCTGCAAAATATAAGCCTATGGTTTGATCAAATATAATAAAAGAGAAAAAACCAATTCCGGTAACAAGGATCATTAGAGGAGTAAATATAGCCGCTGTTGCCCAAGATACCCTCCTTAAAATGTTACTACCTACAAGCATAAAGATAATAGCTGCAACACCTTGGTATGCTTGGAAATTACCCATAAACATGGTATATGCTTCTTTTGTAGGGTATAATTCTCTAAGTTTAGCTTTCCACACGCCTTCAACTAAATTGATAGATATACCATAAGCTAGGATTAAAGTTACAAGAAGCCCTAGATATTTTGAAGTAAATATCATTTTAAAGCTTTCACCTAGTGATAACTTTGTTTTTTTCTTCTTAGGTTTACCAGCCGCTTCTCCTGAATCATAAAGGCGCGGATCGGTAAGTACATTTTTATTCATCCAGAAATAGAAAAACATAACAAGGATGTTACTAAAAATCACAATACATATTACAGGAATAAAACGATGTTCCTCTGCAACTATATTGATCTCTGAGCTAAGCAGATAACCAAGAGTAGCAGCAACTAAAGGCAAGGAAAAATTACCGAGCAACCCAAACATTGAGTAAAATCTTTTTGCTTCACTTGTTTTTGTAATCTGATTTGCAAATTGCCAGAATAACAAGCTAAGCATCATACTACCGTATAACTCAGATATAGCATAAAAGGAAGCTATACTCCACTGCCCACAAATACGGATAAACCACTTAAGATTAGGATATTCTATTACTAATCCTTCAATAGTTTGGTGATTTGGATGAAAAAATTCTGGGTATGGATACAAAACGAACGCAAAAAATACTAAATATAACGAAAAGAACCATGCAATAGTATAAAATACCTTTTGCGGACTCATTATGTTACAGAGCTTGGCATAAACCACCATCATGATAACCGCTGACGGCAGAACTACATAAGTTTTTAGAAAGCTTATTGCTTCTGGACCTATTCCAGTTACAACAAAACCGTCTTTTATTGAGCGAAGAGTAGAATAATTAAAAAGAATACAGAACATCATCGCTGCCATCGGCAGAAATTTTTTATTCTCATGCCATTCAATAGGCCAAAACACTCTTCTTAATTCTGCGGTAAAGCTAGATTTTTGTGAATTTTCCATAATTAATATTAACGTTTTTAGTTAGACATAACTTTGGCCGCATAATATATAAACTTCCTTAAAAAGTCAAGGATAAATATTAATCATTTTTTACCTTTGCTAAAATTGTAATCCAACCTTTTTTATCAAAAATTTTTTGAACTTCTACGCTGTTTTTTACATAAGAGTCGATTACTTCATCTGTTTGGTAATCTAAAAACCCGGAAATAATTAATTTCCCATTTTTGCTTAACAAAGAGCATATTGAAGGAGCTAATGTGATTAGCGGCGCAGCCAAAATATTACTAACTATCAAATCAAATTGTTTATTTCCTATGCTCGGAATCATCAAATTTTCAGAAGAATTGCGATAAAAACAAACCTTAGAACTATTAAATTGCTTATTAATTTCTGCTACTTCAATTGCTATTTCTTCAGTATCACAGGCCAAAACCGTTGCTTGTGGCCATATTTTCTCAGCGGCAAAACTTAATATTCCACTTCCAGTCCCAATATCATAAATTGCTTTAAAATCAAAATCTGACAATCCTTCCATAGCTTCTAAACATCCAGCAGTTGTTGGGTGATCCCCGGTACCAAAAGCCCTGGACGCTTCAAGAATAATCGGAATCGACTCAGTAGGACACTGGTTTAGCTGATGCAAGGCAGTTATAAAAAACTTACCAATACGATTTGGCACTAGCTGTTTCTGGTATTCAGAAACCCAATCTTTATCTTCTATAGTTGCAAAATTTATGTCTCCTATAATCTCTAGATTGTTTTGGACAGAAAAGTTTTGCAGTTTCTTAGCAAAAGATTGTTTGTGTAATTTTTTATCAAAGTAAACCTCCACATACCATATATCGTCATCAGCTGCTTCAATTGTTTTAGATTCCACTTCAAATGTACTAACACCTAAAATATCTTCTGGAAAAAATTTTTCGAAAGATTCTAAATACTTATATAGTGTACTAAAGTACACTATATAAGTGATTTTCGGTTGACTAAAAGGATTATCCATGATTTATATTCGAAAATAATTAACGCTATGAACTTTATAATTAGCAATAATTACCGTATTATTCAATAACTTAAATATTTAGGAGTGTTCACATGAGAAGTTTTAAAATTGCTGCTATTTCATTAATTACCATGATAACAACAACTGCTTTTGCCACAGGAGAAAAACAGCCACCTCAACCTTCAAATCAATCAACTGGCCAAGTGCAAACAACAGCTCCTAAACCAGCAGAAAATACTTTTAAACCTATAACTTCTCAAGTTCAAACCCAAAATTCTAGTACTATTAAGGAGCCCGCTGAATTTCAAAAAGTTGTAGACGAGTATAAAAGTTATGTAGCTAAAATTCCTGCGGAAGTTCGTGAGGAAATCATCACTTATCGAAAAGAAATAGCCAAAATCAATAAAGAAAAAAGGTTATTATACAGACAACTATCTCAGGAAGCTCAGAATTATTTAAAAACAGAACAAGATTACAAAAAAAGGCTTCCCCTAAATAGAAAATCTTTAATAAATGTGGAAACAATCGGTGAAAAAAATAATAAAAAATAATAGGAGTACGATATCAATTTGGTAATATGGTTAACTGTCAAATTCAAGGCACTTTAATTAAAAACGAAGAAATACACAATAATAATTTCTGCAGAGGTACTTAGTATTTTGTCCATAACATAACTAAAAACCAGTTATAGTTTGTTGGTTTATAAATTATTACTATTTGGGAAGCTTTAAGCTAAACCAACTTAAAGCTTCCACGTTATATTATTGTGATTACATGCTAAAAATTAGCCAATATTATAACGATTATATCATTAATATATACTTCTCTTTCCACTGAACTTTACCAGGAAGCCTAAAAAAGAACTCCCTATTTAAATACGTTTATTCAATTGTTCTATGAACTCTCATACAGTCACTTTCGTTGAATACATTATCTAAATCTTTTTCTACAGCCGAGAGAGAACCTTTAGGATACAAATACTCGATTATTTTATCTATAAACATTAATATTATAACCGATAAAACCGCTAAAAATGTTACTACAAATGCCATAATTTATCTCTAACCTTATTTAATAACAAAGCGACTTTTCAACATTAAAATATTTAGCACTTTGCCATAAATTTATTTTATCCCTGTTGTATTAACAAAAAGTAAATTACTATTTTCATTCTCAAGAATTTTTTAAAAATTGTAAATGTGCCTGTAGTAACATCCAAAAAGGTTGACAAAATTAAATCATTTATATAGAAACACGCTATTAAATTTAGAAATATTTTTTCATAAAATCACTACATTAAAATGGATTTTAGTCTGTGAGTCTTAGATTAACTTTTACTGGGTCATTAGGATATAAACTGGCTGCAAGACTTGAGCTTCCTCATACTCCAAAAGCTTATGTATTATTTGCACATTATTTTACTGGTAATAAGGATATTACTGCCCTTAGTAGAATTGCACGGGCTCTTCATGAAGCAGAAATTGCTCTATTCCGATTCGATTATACTGGGCTTGGAGCAAGTGAAGGGGATTTTGCTAATACTAACTTTTCCTCAAATGTAAATGACTTAATAGCTGCAGCTGATTTTATGCGCAAAAACTTTGAAGCCCCACAAATTTTGGTAGGTCATAGCCTTGGTGGCACAGCAGCACTAGCAGCTGCTTCTAGTATTCCGGAAATCAGAGCTGTAGCAACAATTGGGTCGCCTTGCAATACTGTTCACGTTAAGAATAACTTTGCAGAACACCTCGACGAAATAAACGAAAAGGGGCAAGCAGAAGTAGTCTTAGGAGGCAGGAAATTTAATATCAAAAAGCAATTCTTAGATGATATTGCAAATCAGGATATGCCTACCAAGATAGCTAATCTGAAAAAAGCACTACTGGTTATGCACTCTCCTATTGACAAAATAGTAGGAATCGAAAATGCCCAAAAAATTTATGAATATGCCAAACACCCAAAAAGCTTTATCTCCCTTGATAAAGCAGACCACTTACTTATCGATTCTCCTACAGATAGTAAATATGTAGCTAGCGTTTTAGCAACTTGGGCTAGTAGATACCTACAATAACCTTTATAATTATTTTTATAGTTTTACCTGGATTTCCCCGTTTGTAGCTTTTATTAATTAAAAAACCGCTTGATCAAAAGCATAATCATTATTATGATGTGAAAAAATTTGTAAAAATAAAAACTTAACTTACTGATTAACTAAATAAATAATAATATGAAACAAATATTATGCGCTATCATGGCAATTTTTCTATTATCTTCTTGTAAAAACGCAAAAAAAACTCTTGGGTTAACTGAAAATATACCAGATGAACTTCAGGTAACAAAAGCAAAACCTCTTGAAGTACCACCGCATTTCAACTCCTCAAAAACTGTTAAAACAGATGCACAAAAACAACCTAAGGGTAACCTTACGCCAGCTGAAAAAGCAGTAATTCAGGAAATAGATAAAGAGTAACAAAAAATTCTCATATAAAAATAAAGCAGTTTTTCTTAAGAAAAAGCATGTTCTAATATTCGCAAAGATATTTTTTGCCCCTTTTAGCGAAGTAATTACTGCTAACTAATTAGTATTATATTATTTAGCTGAATATTGAAAAACGTATATAAGCCAATATTGGTGCGGTCGAGAAGATTTGAACTTCCACTCCTTATCAGAACAGCGACCTCAACGCTGCGCGTCTACCATTTCGCCACGACCGCAAAAACTCAACTGCTTTATAACAAAAAACTTCCTATAAATCAACCCACAAATTCATGTTGGAAAGCCACAAACTGACATAACTGGCCTATAACTACTTCGTAACACAAGCTGTTATAGGTCGATTAATACAGCAATCAACTCATTGTTCTAACAAGTTCAGTTATTTTTTTGCGGCTTTGAGAATTTTTAATTTCACTAAAAGCTTTAATTAATGTGATAATTTCCTTTTCTGATATAGGATTCTTATCATCAACAGTATATTTTTCACTATCTTCAGCAAAAACATTACTGACTACGTTATTAGAATCATTCTGTTCAAAAAAGTAACTTACAGGTACTTTTAAGAATTTAGCAAAAGTAAATAATTTACCACTAGAAATACGATTTGAAGCTTTTTCATATTTTTGTACTTGTTGAATACTGACATCAACTGCAGCACCCAGATCCTGTTGGCTAAGACCCAGCATTATCCTTCTTGTTTTTAAACGCTTACTGACCAGACGGTCTACGTCATCTGCCCTTCCCTTACTTTCTTTTTTGTAATTACTATTATTGTCTGACATTTTTTGATAAACACCTTAAAAATTAAAACCAACTATTGCGCCAACTCTTTGACACATTAAGAAAAAATAACCATGAATTAAGTTAAGCATCTTCAATAATTCTCAGCAATTGGTTTAATGATTTTTAGTAAAGAAATAAATGCAGAATTTAACAAATAATTGCAATATTAACACGCATAACACCTCTAATAGCATTAGAGAAGGCTCATATTTTGAAAAAAACGTCTCACTAGGCAATTTTTTTGGCACATAATTATCTAATACCGTTACCTGATTTAACTCCGTTTTTGATAAAATTCTACCTACTGGATCAATAAATGCACTTATACCATTATTTGCCACGCGGAGCATTGGCAAACCGTTTTCAATAGCACGCATTCTGCTGATTTCAAGATGTTGATAAGGACCCGAAGAATTACCAAACCAGGTATCGTTTGTTACATTAACAAGCACGTCAACAATTTGATTAGACACTCTAACTTCATGAGGAAAAATTGCCTCATAACATATTAAAGGCCAAATAGCAAGATCAAATTTTTGTATAATTACAGATTTTCTTGTACCTTCCGTATAGTCCATTAAACCGTAAGTGATTTTTTTTAAGGGTAAAATATTTTTAAATGGTATATATTCTCCAAAAGGAACTAAATGCGCTTTATGATATTCAAATATTTTGTCTGCATGACTATTTATGCCTATTAAGGAAGAGTATAACTCCAGTTCGCCATTTGTTTTATTATTATCACTTACCCCCCCTGTTAACAGGATTTGTTCATCATTTGAAAAAACAGACAAAATCGCCTGCATTACCGGTTTAATGTGATAAGGTACAGTCAAAGCTGCTTCCGACCAAATTATTAGATTTGGATTACCCTCTTTCTTTGAAAGTTCAACATGTGTATCCAAATTCTGCCAGAACTCTTCTGCTTCCCATTTTGCAGTCTGAGGAATTGAGGGCTGCACAAGCCTTGCTGATATATTAGTATATTCGGTAGGATTCGCTTCTAATCTTAGATAACCATAAATTGCAATAAAAATTAATACAATTACACAAGTTATTATTCTTGTGTAAAAATCTTTTTTTTCAGTATTAGCTTTAGCCAAAAGAAAATTATACGGGCTAGAAGCAATATAAACTACAACAAAACTAAGACCAAATATACCAAAAATACTAGCGCCTTGTATTAATATAAGCCAATTTGAGAAAGCATAACCAATTAACGCCCAAGGTAATCCTGTAAATATCCAGGAAATTATCCATTCTATAAAAACCCAAATACAACAAAAAAAGAAATGATAAATTTTACTATCTCGTAGTTGCCAGGAAATTAAGGCAATTATAGAAATAAAAACTGCCATAAAAGCAGGAAGACCAAATAAAGCAAAAGGAATCACCCACCAAAATTGATCTATGTAGACACTCAAGGCAAAGCTTATCCAATATAGGCTAGATAAATAGAAACCAAAACCAAATATATATGCAAATTTGATAGCTTCAAATCTGGTCTTTGAAATTTTAATTTGAGCGATTAGTAATGATATACAAAATATTCCAGGTAAAAAAAATACCGGTGCAAAGCATAACCCGCAAATTATTCCAGCAAACAAAGAAAGTAGCTTATTTGATAATGTCATTAAAGAATTTGTAGATTTATTCATTTGAGTATATAAAATAGCATTTATTGCTGTTTTGAAAATAAAAAAAGAGGTTCTAAATGAAAGAAGTTCAAACTGAATTATTAAAAGGTAAAAAAGGAATAATTACAGGTGTGGCTAATAATCTATCAATATCATGGGCAATAGCACAACTTGCGAAAGCTCATGGCGCGGAGATTGCCCTTACTTACCCGAGTGAAATTTTTCAGAAAAGGGTCGTATCGCTTGCAGAAGAAATTGATTGTAAATTCATTTTAGAATGTGATGTAACAAATGAGAAATCCATGGATGACCTATTTAAATCCGTTAAGGACAAATGGGGGAAAGTTGATTTTCTGGTACATGCTATTGCGTTTTCCGATAAGGAAGAATTACGAGGCAGGTATATTGACACTTCATTAGCCAATTTCTTAAATGCAATGAACATTTCTTGCTATTCTTTAACCGCCCTTGCTAAAAGAGTAGAACCTCTTATGTCTGACGGCGGTAGTATTATTACCCTTAGTTACTACGGGGCAGAAAAAGTTATACCGTACTATAATGTTATGGGACTTGCAAAAGCAGCTTTAGAGACAAGTGTAAAATATCTAGCTAATGATATGGGATCACATAACATCCGGGTAAATGCTATTTCAGCAGGGCCTATTAAAACTCTTGCTTCCAGTGCTATTGGCGATTTCAAAACAATGCTAAAAATACACGCTGATACTTCTCCTCTTAAAAGAAATACAACCCAGCAAGATGTTGCAGGTGCAGCACTTTACATGCTCAGCGACCTTAGTTCTGGGGTAACAGGTGAAATTCAATATGTTGACTGCGGTTACAATATTATGGGAATGAGTTTTAACCAATTATAAGGAAGTACTGCCAAAATATATTTACAAATAAAACGAGCTAGTAGGAGAACACCATGATATTAGTAAGTGTGATATTATGTAATATTCACTAGCTTGAAAGTTAATTACGGGTGAATATATTAAAATCAATTTTTATTGAAAGATAAAATAGAACGCAATCATCCCTTGACATTCAATAATAGATTGTATATTACTGATATATTTGGTCAGTTTTATAATAATTTATTATGTTGGAATTTTTTAAACAAGTTTCTAATACTATTGTCAGTGATTATATCAAAGATTGGCTGGACAGTAAAGCATTACCTTCTTTTGCTTTTATTTGCAGTAGTTTGGGGTACTATATGTTAACGCAACAGTTTTTAGGTGCTATATTTTTATCTCTACCTCTCGTTTATTTAGTACATAAATGTAAGCAAAATTATAGTATTAAGGATAAATTATTGATAATTCCAGAACCTAGATTAGAATTTCCAGATAATAATATACACAACATTCGAATTGCTATGTCAGTTTATAACTGTTCTACTCAGGTGATTAGTTGTTTTTTAGACCAAGAAAAGACAGTTATAATTGTTAATGGTCAGACACATCAAAAAGATGAAATAGATGTAATAAATAAATCATCAGTTTTACTTCCACCTTATTACCTTTCTAATGCAGCGACAGGGATAATTAAAGTAAAAGATATAAACATAGCTAAATCTTTAAAAATTACAGCAACTATTGCTTTAAAATACGGTATTTTAAATAATGAAAAATATGAAGTTTATCATAAAGTACATATAGAAGGTATTTTAAATCGTTTAGAAAATGGAAGTCTCTCTATTCAATTCGTTAGAAAACCGCCTGTTGTAAAATCAAATTAAATACACAACCATTTTCTCTAGTATTATATCTAAAAGCAAACTCATCAACATACTTTTGAAGATGCTTAGCTGATACGTGGTGATATATGCCGAGTATTCCACGCTTTAGAGTTCCCCAAAAGTTCTCCATATTGTTGGTGTGAATGTTACCGCTGGCTACATATTCTTTCGTATGGTCTACTCTTAAATGGATATGGCTTGTTTTCTTACCGAGGATATTATATCCTTTGAACTCATCGCTAATAATGACGCTATCTTGGGTTATAACTTGATTCAATACATCTAATAGCTGCTTACCTGTTAATTTCTTGCCATCGTTGTTTTTAATCATAACTTTAGCAAATACAGACTTATTTATCTTATCAATACAACCAACAACAACGTTCTTTTTAGTACCACGCCCCCTTTTATTTACTGGTGGTAAGTTATCGTTATCATCATCTCTATTGTTTTTCTTCCTAGGTCTACCGCCTACATAGGTCTCATCCACTTCAATTAAAGTACCAAAAAATTGCTGGTTTTCAATATTACCCATAGCAAGCCTGATTTGCTTAAGCATACGCCAAGCCGTTTTATAAGTAACGCCTATTTCTCTTTTTAGTTGGTAGCCTGATATACCTTTTTTACTATTTAAAAACAAGTGAATAGCATAAAACCATTTACGTAAATCAGTGTCAGACTTCTCAAATATTGTCCCTTTGAAGATTGAGAAACCTTTATTACAGAAGATACATTGAAAATTTTTAGGTGTATCTCTTCTGTGTGTTAATCTGTCGCTCCCGCAATGTCTGCAAACGGGTTTATTATTATACCTAATTGTGATAAAGTACTTTATACAATCAAGTTCAGTAGGAAACTGTTTGTTAAATTCAAAAAAGTTCATAATTCTTTACCTTATTATAAACCTAAGTATAAACTATTATCTATTGAATGTCAAGGGATGATTGCGAAATAGAATATACAAACATAATTACAGCATAATATAATTCACCCATTAAATTTATAAAAATCACCACCGAAAACGATAATTTAACTAAAGTCACTATTAGCAATTTTACTTTCTGTATTTACACAACAGGTTCAACTATAATTTAGTATTCTGAGTTAAGTAATTTATCAGCTTCAGTATCCGAAATCCATTTTTTCTCTTTTCCCAAAACTTCAAACTGCAATTGAGCAATATTTTTATTTAGCACCTCTTTTTCGTCTAAAGCCTTTGTGTATTCAATACCTATAAATTCAATATTACGTTGCTTTGCAAATTCAGCGACTGATTCAAGATTTTTAGATTTATCGTCCATAAAAACGATTCTTTTAGGTATAATTTTGACGGAGGTTAAGAAAGCATCTAGAACAGCACCTTTTTTTCCCGTCTGATCAACAAACAATACACCTTCTTTATACACAGGACTAGCATCATTTGAATCTTTCATTAAGGGCTTTAAGTTAATGTCCTTCAAATCTGGCCAAGATTTATAAAAATAATAACCATGGCTCTTTAATTCGGATATACGCCAATTTTCAGTATTAGGGATTAAACCAAATTTCCCTGTTGCGCAGTTTGTTAAAGCTAATACTTTGATGTTATTTGTCTGCAAAGTTTTTATTAAGTTAATCATTTTTGGATCGACAGGTTTATTTTTCCTTGCAAGCAATATAATACTAGTAACATCTTGTATTTCATCTTTGCCGACCCGCTGTTTTAATTGTTTGACTAATTCTTTACAAGCATCTGCATTTTGTGATCTTAATATTTTATCATCAGGATACATTAACACGTCATCAACGTCAAAAATAACAAGAGTATCGGTGTCAATGGACGTTAGTATATTCTCAACAACTTTTGTATCTTTTGTTTGTATAATTTCTGCAAAACCAATATTGTGAAAACATGTTAAAATTATAAAAATAAAACTTACAATTTTTTTCATTTTTAGATACCTTTTTTATTCTTGTTTAAAATATTTGAAATTGTTATTTTTGCAATAGACTATGACCATCATTCCTTTCATCTTAGCGATATCCGCTTTAATAACCACTTTTCTCCTTTATAAATACGTAGCTAATAAATCAAAAATAAACTTGCTAGAAATTTTATTAGATGAGAAAAATAAAACATTACAAGATTTAACCATTAAGTACGAAGATGCTATTAATGAAAAGATCGAAAACATCAAATATATTGAGCAAATATCAGCTAAAGTTCAACAGCAGGAAAAATTAATAAGCGATTTTGAAAACATTACTAAAAAATCTCAGGAACTAACAAAAGCTGCATTGTTTGAGCTAGGAAATGATTTATCAAAACAGCTTATAAACCTCCACAAAACAGAAACTGAAGGTAATCGCAAACTGTCAGAGGAAACTATCAAAATCACTGCTGAAAAGTTTAACAGCGAATTTGAAAGAATAGTTAATATGGTTGGTTCTCTTAAGCGTGATATTGAAAAATCCCAAGATACTGTTGATCTGATTAAGAATTCTCTACTTTCACCGTCTGGTGCTGGCAAATTAGCAGAAATTACCTTAGAAAATATACTGAAAGCTTCTGGTTTAAAGAACGGTTTAGATTTTTCTATGCAATATAATCTAAATACGGAAAATAACAATACACTAAGGCCAGATGCTGTAATTTTCCTACCTTCGGATAATATTATGATTATCGATGCCAAGGCTTCGAAGTTTTTAATAGATGAATCGGAAGATACCAACCGATTAGTAAAAACTATGAATTTTCACTTAAAATCCCTAGCTGGGAAAGATTATACTAAGGGTATAAAGTTAGATACCAATTTAGCTAGCAGAAGAAAATATGCAAATGTTATAACACTTATGTTTTTGCCTAGTGAACATGCAATCGAAAAAATAGTTGAA
The DNA here is from genome assembly GCA_037101405.1 of Candidatus Megaera polyxenophila. Taxonomy (NCBI): domain Bacteria; kingdom Pseudomonadati; phylum Pseudomonadota; class Alphaproteobacteria; order Rickettsiales; family Rickettsiaceae; genus Candidatus Megaera; species Candidatus Megaera polyxenophila. The sequence continues at coordinate 578,787 of AP017964.1, forward strand.
GCCGATAGTGAATTCCTAAATAAAGCTTGGAATTTAAATATTTTCCCAGTAGGCCCTGCCGGTCTTATGAATATGTTATCATTTGCTAAATTCCAAATTGCTGAAAATTTAATGCTCCATAACAACTTAGAAATTATTGAAGAAGTAAAAAAACTTATTAATTCCATTTCTTCTCTGGCTGAATATTCAGCAAAACTGGGATCTAATATATCGAGCTTAGTCGGAAATTATGATAAATTCGCCGCTTCATTTAATAGAAATTTTTTATCAAAAGCAAAAAATATATCTAATTTAGGGGTAGAATCTGATTTCAATAAAAAGCAAATCCACTTGCAAAGATATCAATTAATTACCGGAAAATCTGAAGTGCTAGAACTTAAAGAAGAAGAGTTAAAGAAAATAGGATCTACTCACAAGCTTTCAGGATAATTAAGTAAAACCCATCTATAAGTAGCTAATAAACATCAGTGCTAAATTTATGAAAAACTTAAATTTCAAAATTGCTAAAGCTAGGGGTGAACATATAAAAGAAATTAATCAATTAATAATTAGATCTATAATTGAGATATGCGTTGCTGACCATAAACATCAGTATGTTTTGATTCAAGATTGGATTTCTAATAAAACCCCTAAAAATTAGCTACTTGGGTAAGCAATAATTATGCATATATAGCTATTAGCAAAAGTCATACCGTTGTTGGATTTATAATGATGAGTAAAAAAGGCGAAATCTTGTTAAATTACATACTTCCTGGTTACGTAAAAATGGGAATAGGGAAAGCTTTGTTAAATAAGCTAATACAGGTTGCAAAACGATCTAAAATAAAAGAACTTACAGTAAATAGCACTATTACTGCAAAACCATTTTATAGAAAAAATGGCTTCATTCAACTTATTGATGGTAAAGTTAAGAAACAAGATTTAATGCTTAAGGTAATATAGTTAAGTTCTTCTTAATTAGAACTTTCTACATAATCTAATGGTGCAGTAAAATGCCGTAAAGAACCTGTATCCTCTATAATTCTCATGCCTTTAATCTTATGCTTGATTTTAGTAATTTTTTCAAAAATACCTACTACATAATCAATATGCTCTTTACCATAAACTCTCCTTGGTATAGCAAGTCGAAGCAATTCTTTCTGAGACGTCTTACCGTTTTTTCCAAACATTAATGACCCAATTTCACAACTTCTAATTCCTCCTTGAATATAAAGCTCTACCGCTAATGCATGACCTGAGAACTGGGTAGGTATTATATGTGGAAGAAATTCCTTTGCATTAACATATATCGCATGCCCTCCTACTGGGGTTAATAATGGTATACCTAGCTTTAATAATTCTTGGCTTCATGATTGTACCTGTTCAATTCTATGCTGTAAATAATCTAATAGAAGACCAGAGATAGGACACCTATAGCTATCGCATCTAAATCACGGCCAGCTAAACTACCATAAGCTTTAAACCCGTCATGTAGAATTACTAATTCCTCAATTTTTTTGCTAAATCAGAATTGTTTGTAGCTATCCAACCGCCGGCATGCACGATTGCATTCTTTTTAGTGCTCATTGTCATTCCATCAACATATGAAAAAATTTTGCGTGCTATATCTTTTATAGAATAATCAGCATAATAACTTTCACGTCTTTTAATAAAAAAAGCATTTTCAGCAAATCTACATCCATCAATAAAAATAATTTATTATACTGGCGAGCTAACTTACTAACTGCTTTTATGTTATTTAAGCAAACAGGTTGTCCACCATTTGTATTATTAGTAATTGTAAGCATTATCCACGGTATAGCTTTATTATTACTTTCCAACAATTTCTGTAGTTTATCTATATCCATATTACCCTTAAAATTATCGTCAGATTCATTAACCAAATCTAGTTTTTACCTCCATTATATTCAATATGAGCCCTTGTAGTATCGAAATGGCCATTACTAGGTATAATTTTGCTCCTACTTGATAAAAAATAGAAAATAAGATTTTCTCTACTGCCCTTCCCTGGTGCACAGGGTAAATATATTGGAAATTTGTGATATAGTTAATGACGTTATAAAAATTGTGATAGGATGCAGATCCAGCATATGATTCATCACCGGCAATTAACCTTGCTGTTTGTTTAGTACTCATTGCACCTGTTCCAGAATCAGTCAAAAAATCAACCATTACGTGATCAGATTTAAGGTTAAACAAATTATAATTGGCTGCCTTGATCCAATTTTGCCTATCATTATTTTGATGAAATCCTAATTGGTTCAATAGTTTTATTCTAAATGGTAGAAACATAATTACTTCTTCTACTATTTTAATACATCACTTTAATAGGTTTCAAAGGGTTTTATTTAAAATTAGATAGTATCTAAACTCTTCTCTTCCTTTTTAGGATTATAAATTTTCGCTATATTATTTTTTTAACATCGTTAGCTAAAACTATTAAAATATGAACCAAGATTTAACGGTACAGTGTTTTTATAGCAGCATAAAAGGTTAAGAATAAACTAAAAGAAAATAGCTTGTCACAGTTCTTGGGCTATTAACTCTCTGAAGAAGATTCCGTTTCACCATCAGGTAAATTTTCACCTAATGGCTGTAAGGGGGCATTTAAGTCAGGAACCGTTATTACCTCAAACCAGGTACTGCGGAAACGAAATGTAATAAAGGATTGAGATTCCAAAGTTTTTCCCTCCTTGCCTGATAAATCATCATCCGAAGTATTGCAGTCCCTACCTATATCCTGATCAGAAACACTTCTTAATTCTGATATAACTTTTTCTGCCCAGTTGTATAATTTTTTACTTTGTTCTTCAGTTGCTTTACCACCTACCATTAAGTAATAGATCTCCCACATATGATCTAAATTTGCTTCTTCTTTTTTCTTTGCCATGTATAAACTTCTTTAAAAGCCCTAATAATTTATTTTAATTTACAAAACAAGGTTTCATCTTTAGTTTATTAACTTTAGATTAATTAGTATAGCCCATTAATAAATTGTAAATTACCAGCCTAGAGTTAAAATATTATAAAGATTAAAAAGTTAGCCATTTAGGATTTAAATAAATATTTTACTTAAAGTATTTTACAACTCAAGAAATAAAAAAGAAAAACACATGATCTTAGCATAAACTTTTAGTTATTTTTGTTTTTAAAGCCATCACAGCATGGTTTTTGGTTATTTCAGGAAATAGTTCCTTCGTAAAGGGTAGCATCTCGAGCTTCCCATTGAGAAGAAACTGTACTTCCACAATATCTCCGCCTCCATAATTAGCAATATTGGTAATATTAGCTATATGATTTCCATTAAGGTCAACCACCTTTAAGCCTTTTAAATCTTCGATATAAAACTCATCTTCGGTTAAGATTGACGGTAAATTACTTCTTAAGCAGTAAAGGAATTTTTTAATAAATCTCTCTGCTTCCGTTCTACTATGGCAATTATTCAAACTGCAAATGAGAGTTCCGTCTGGTTTAACTCTGATAATTTTTAGCTCAACCGTGGTGTTATCTTGGTCAAATACTGGTAAATTTACAATATTCCCAGCGGGGTCGGTAAAGGATTTAACTATCACATGACCCTTTATACCGTGTGCTGAGGAGATAACTCCTACTATAATTAATTTGTCATCTAGTATATTTTTATCAGCAACTAATTGATCGGACATTTAAAAACTACTATTATGAACTTATTGCCAATCCGGCCTTTATAAGGCCACAAAGATTGTATAACTTACTATAGCTAAAAATTAAAGAGATATCATGAAAAAGTTTATTCTGTCGTTAATTGGTGTAATTGCTATTTTTTTAGCCGTAGTGGGGAGTTCTATCTATCTAACAGATTATAATAAGATCTATAAAGATTTTGTTAGCAGTGCTAAAATTGACGTTAAGGACATTAATCAGGTTAATTACAGGATCAAGCAATTTCCTTCCCCTTCATTAATAATAGATGAAGTCAAACAAGAAGGAAAAATTGAACTTAAAAATATCAACATTAGATTCTCTTTATTATCAGTTTTAAGTTTCAGCCATAAGGTTTCTGATATAGAAATTGGCCAAGCAATAATCCACCTATCTAATGATGATGTAAATTATATAGATCACGATGAATTTATTGGTGAGCTAATAAAAAAAGAAGCCCTTACTATGTCAGCTAGGATTGATAAATTGATTTTTGTTGAATCAGATAAGGATATCCCATTTACTATAGAAAATTTTGTTTTTTCAGGCAATAAAAAAGGAGCAGAATTTACCGGTGAAATAGCCTCTATCGGTAGTGTAAAAGGTAATTTCATTAACAATGCTAGCCAAATTAACTTTAACCTTGACGTTACTAATCCAGAACACAGCCTAAAGCTTCAGGAAATATACGAAAATTCTGTTTTAAAGAGCGGAAAAATGGAATTGGTAACTGGATCTTTGGTTACCAAATTTTTAGCATTGTTACCGGATTTTGCCAATTTGTCTGATAAATTGTCTTTTAATCAAAAAATAAAAATCACTTTAGATATTTTGCCTGTAAATAATTGGCTTAATCTTAAAAATATTATAATTCAGTCTGATTCTATTGCTGGTACTGGAGAGATAGCATTTAGTAAAAATAATCAGGATATTAATAATGTCCAAATCAATTTCAGTAAACTAGACTTAGGAAATTTGAGTAAAAACAACGATCCTGATAAACCAAGCATTAATTTATACTCTTCGAGCAATAAGAACAAATTCAGTCTGAATAAAAACCAATTAAGAGCAAATATTTCTGCAAAACAGATAATATTCAGCCCTAAGAATCTTGTAACGGATGTTAATTTGGATTTCTTCATTCAGAATGGAGAAGGTAAAGTTGAAGATTTTTCCGGTACTTTTGATCAAGGAGGTGGTTTCAAGATTAAAGGGGTCATTTCTGAAAATTCTTTCCGGAGTCTTTTTAATGGCGTAATTGCCTTGACACATAAAGACCTTAACGATCTAATTGAAATCTTAGGTGGAGCGGAATTAAGATCTGAAAGTTATATTCCATATAGCCTTGTATCTAATGTTCAGTTGAGCTCGGTAGAAATCTCAATGCAGGATTTGTTACTAAAAACTAACGATACTGAAATTTCTGGTTTCTTTTCAACTAAATTTATAGGTGACTCGCCAAGAATTAATGCTGATTTAAAAATTGCCAAAGTTAATTTAGACGAGAAAAATTTTCCAGCTTTTAATCATTTGTATAATTATGCTATAGAGCTAACCCAAGATTCCAAAAAAGAAGATTATTTAAGTAAATTCATTCCGCTACGAACAATAAATTCTATAAGTAATTACAATATAAGCGTAGATCAACTTGTTGCTAAGGGTTCATTATATAAAAATGTCAACTTTAATCTTAATTTATTACCGGGGAAAATTAAACTAGAGAATTTATCATTAAATGACGGTAAGAACCATATTGACGCAACCATTGAACTTGTTACATCTGCACTAAAACCATCCTTTGGAATGACAATTCATGGGGGAGCTATCGAGGTTGATTTCTTGTCGCCTCGTGCTATTTCTGAATTAAGGCAATACATTTTAGCAAATTATGCTTTGGACAAGGTTGATCTTAATATGAACTTTATGCTCGATAAACTTTATCAAGGAGATTTTTCTCTTGATAGGGTTATTTTTAAAGCTAAGAATAACAAAGCTTTATTTGAGATTAATAAGTTTGATGCAGACATATTCGGCGGCCGAATGTCTTCTTCTGGCAGTATATTACTTGATCCCTATACAATAAATTTTGTATATGCCTTGAACTCAGCAATTATTCCGGAAATTAGCAAATTCATGCCAGCAGGAGTTCTTGACAGCGGTGGTGTAATCAGTGCTAATGGTATGTGGTCTACAAATGGTAATTCGCTTGAAGAGCAGCTATATAATTTATATACAAAGTCAGACATTCTTGCTAAGAATATAACTATAAACAATTTTTCCATTGATAATCTAATACAGGCTGTCAGTAGTCCAAACTACAACCTTAAATCTTTTAAAGATGATTTAAAAGAGGCAATATTAACAGAAAAAACTGAAATTAGTGAATTAAAAGCCGCTGTAGAACTCGTAAAAGGCCTCTTTACTCTCAAGGATATAGGATTTAAAACCAAGTATACGGCCGCTGCTGCATCAGCTAGTTTTAATTTATATAATCTAGATATTGACCTTATTTCAGTGTTTTCGTTTTATTTATCCAAGCCTGCTCCTGGAAGAAGTTATGCCGATTCTACCCCTGCTAAAATTGCTCTTAAAGCTACAGGTAATTTATTTGCTCCAAAAAAAGAAGCAGACACTAAAGAATTAGAAGATCTGTTGAGTGCTATTGCGACAGCAAAAAAGAACTAGAAACTATCGATAAATACTGTTATTTACAATTACGATATTTTGTAATTTGCATAGCAGGCACGCTAAGTCTTGATAAAATATTATTATTCAGTTTTTAGAATTTTGTATATTATCGTAACTTAAACCCTTATGAATCTTTGTTTTTGTAATAAATGTCTATTAAAATTTGGAAAAGCCTCAGGATATAGGGAATTAAAAATATATATTTTTAGGGAAAAATAATGTATATTGTAATTAAGAAATATCTATTTATTATATGAAAAAAAATTATTTGCCCAAAAAGATAAGGCAGAAAAATTACGTATTAATGGCGATAATTTTTTTTATTATTTTCTTGATATACGCAGTTACTATAGTAAAGCTTTCGGCTTAGTTTAGAACCGGTGGAATAATATTAAGACCTTACTTGATTTGCTGCAGCGTAATTGCTATCATGGCCAGACTTTTTAAATATTATGTATTATCAAAATAACCATGTACAGTGTTTTTTGTAATGTTTTGCCTATTGTTTTGATTGCTCTTATTGGAAGTTTTATAAGAAAGAAGTGGCTTATTTCTGATGAATTTTGGCGTGGACTAGAGAAATTATCTTTTTATATTTTATTCCCGGCTGTCTTGTTTGGTAGTACTTATAGGCTTGAATTAGCAGCTACCCAATTTTTTCGATTAGTTATTGCTCTGGTAATCTCAAATTTAATAGTTTCTGGCCTTGTAGTCTATCATCAAACGAAACAAAATTACGATAAAGCTCAATTTACTTCATTATTTCAGGGTGCTACCAGATATAACAATTATATTTTCTTTGCTCTGAGTTCTGCTTTATTTGGAGAAAACGGGTTGTCAGTAGTAGCGAGTATCTCGCCCTATATGATAGTGCTCACTAATGTTACAGCAATCATGTGCTTTGTTTATTATCTACCTCTAGAAAACGGAGGTGCTTCTAAAAGGCAAAGTATGGTCCTAATGATGAAATCTATTATAACTAATCCTTTTGTTATTGCTAGCTTAGTCGGTTTTGCGTTTAACTATTTCAAAATTGATTTAAATATGGGAATTGAAAAAACAATTGACAGTATAGCTAATTCGGCTTTAACAATTGGCATATTAATAGTTGGTGCTAGCTTAAAGTTTAAAATTAATCCTGATCATATGAAAATAATTATTTCTGCAAGCTTTATTAAACTTATTATTACTCCAGTAATAACTTTTATAATTTTATGGATTATGTCAATTAGTGGTATAGCAAAATCTGTAGGAATTTTATTTAGCTGTCTGCCATGCGCAAGCTCTGCCTATATATTATCGAGACAACTTGGTGGTGATCCGGAGACAATGTCATCGATAATTACTTCTACTACTGTATTTTCTATCTTGTCATTATCTATACTTGTGTATATCGCTCGCGTAGCGATGATGTAGTTAAATTAATTTGTATATATTAAAATGGATAAAAAACATTCACCCGATTATATAAAAGCTTTAGAATATCATGAAAAAGGTCAGCCTGGGAAAATTGCTTTAAAACCTACAAAACATCTTTTAACTCAACATGATCTGTCTTTGGCCTATTCTCCGGGAGTGGCAGCACCTTGTCTTGAAATTAAGAATAATCCAGATGATATATATAAATATACTGCACGTGGTAATACGGTAGCAGTAATATCCAATGGTACAGCTGTTTTAGGTCTTGGCAATTTAGGAGCAGCAGCTTCCAAACCCGTCATGGAAGGAAAAGCGGTATTATTTAAGAAATTTGCCGATATTGATTGTTTTGATATAGAAGTAGATACAGCTGATCCTGAAGAATTCATTAACACAGTAAAGCATCTAGGATATAGCTGGGGTGGAATTAATTTAGAGGATATAAAAGCTCCTGAGTGTTTTATCATCGAAGAAAGGCTTAAAGAATTAATGGATATCCCGGTTTTTCATGATGACCAACATGGAACTGCTATAATTACTGGAGCCGCTCTAATTAATGCAGTTCTTCTGACAAAAAGAAAAATGTCAGAAATTAAGATGGTAGTAAATGGAGCAGGAGCAGCAGCTATGTCTTGTATCAACCTTGCCATATCTCTAGGAGTCAATAAAGATAATATTATTCTTTGTGATACTCAAGGCGTTATATATAAAGGACGTGCAGAAGGAATGAATAAGTGGAAAGAAGAAAAGGCCATTGATACTCCTCATCGTACATTAAGCGAAGCAATCAAAGGTGCAGATGTATTTTTGGGACTTTCAGTCAAAGGAGCTATGACAAAGGAAATGGTAGCTTCAATGACTAAAAACCCGATAATTTTTGCTATGGCCAATCCTGATCCAGAAATTACACCTGAAGATATAAAATCGGTCAGGAATGATGCAATAATTGCTACTGGCAGATCAGATTACGATAATCAAGTAAATAATGTAATGGGTTTTCCTTATATTTTTAGAGGAGCTCTCGATGTTAGAGCTACTTGCATTAACGAAGAAATGAAAATAGCAGCCGCTTACGCCTTAGCAGAATTAGCTAGAAAACCCGTGCCAGGAGAGGTTTATCGTGCTTATAATAGCAGTAGGAAAACATTTGGTCCTGATTACATTATTCCCGTTCCTTTTGATCCAAGGTTAATTACTACTGTTCCAGTAGCTGTAGCACAAGCTGCACTTAAAAGTGGTGTAGCAAAAATTAAGGAACTTAATATCAAAAAATATAGGTCAGAACTTGCAAACAGGTTAAATCCTACCTCGAATTATATGCATTTTGTATTTGATAAAATCACCCATGATAAACCTAAAAGGGTGATTTTTGCAGAAGGTGAAGAGGAAGAAGTAATAAAAGCAGCAATGATGTTACGTGATGAGCATTACGGAAGCCCAATTCTCGTAGGAAGACACAGTAAAATTGATCCCATTGTCCAAGCCTTAGGGGAAGGATATTCCCTTGAAAATATTACAGTTATGAATGCTGCAATCAATAATAATTTGAACAAATACATAGATTATCTTTACAAAAAGTTACAGCGCAAAGGATATTTATATAGAGATTGTGCAAGGCTTGTTAAATCTGATAGAAACATTTTTGCTGCTTGTATGATGGCTTGCGGAGATGCTGACGCTATGGTGACAGGCCTTACAAAAAGTTATTACGACAGTATAGATGATATATCGAAAGTAATCATGCCTAAAAAAAGCAAAAGAATTATTGGATATTCTATAATGCTATCTCGGGAACATAATATAATCTTTGCTGATAATACGGTTTGTGAATTACCTCAAGCAGAAGATTTAGTAGAAATTACTCTGCAGACAGCAGAAGTAGCTAAATCTATGGGATATACTCCAAGAATTGCTATAGTGTCTTTTTCCAATTTTGGTAATCCACTTCGAGAAAAATCATCGAGAGTTCGCGAGGCAATCACCATACTTGATAAAATGGATTTAGATTTTGAATATGATGGGGAAATGTCGGCAGAAGTAGCATTGAATACTAATTTGCAGAAATTGTACCCTTTCTGTAGGTTAACAGGTCCTGCAAACGTTTTAATTATGCCTGGTCTCCATTCGGCTGCTATTGCAACTCACTTACTTGAAGAACTAGCAGGTGAGGTATTTATTGGCCCAATTTTAAATGGTTTTGAATACCCTGTGCAAATCATACCTATGGGTTCTTCTGCAACTGATATACTTGAAGTAGTCGCCTTTGCGATTATGGATTGTATTAATAACAAAAATTAAATATATACAGACCAATCTATTTAAGTAAATTTTATGCAATCACTAAACATTAGTTCTGCCAAAGCCCATTTATCATCTTTGCTAAAAAAATAAGGAGAAATTGAAGAAGAAATAATAATTGAAAGAACTGGAAAACCTATAGCTAAAATTCTTAAATACAAACCTATAAAAAGTTGTAATAGATTAAGCTTGTTAAAAAACAAAATTATTTAGGCTGGCGATTTTATACCTCAATTACAAGAAAATGGATTTGATTTATTAGACATCCAATTACAAGCATATTATAACCCTGTCTGAATTACCCCCGTTACACATAGAGGCCCATTTGATAGGATGTCAATAGCTCAAGCTAGTCACGAAGGTTTATCGCTAATTACTACTGACTCAGAAATAATCAAACATGAACTGCGAATTATTATAAATTAATTCGCCTTTAAAAGTTAGTGAAGAATCAAAATACTAAAACTTTAATTAAATTGGCAAAGAAAACGCAACAGTAACCCCTTTATCTTGATTTTGCGTAGCCCATATCTGACCATTATGCACTTCAATAATTTTTTTACACAAAGCAAGCCCTATACCTCTACCACCTGCAGGAGTTTTAGTATTTGAACCGACTGTAAAAGGATCAAAAATTTCTAATAACTCATCTTTAGGAATACCTATTCCTTCATCTTTTACACTAAAGACAATATTATTGTTTTGTTCTGATTTTAACTTAATTGTAATTGCTCCTTGTTTAGAATATTGAATAGCATTTACTATTATATTGTCTATAGCACTTGAGATATAATATTTATCACATAGGCTAGTTAATTTACCTTCTATTTGTAAATCAAACCACAAGTTTTCTTTATCTTTGTCGGCAATATACAATTTTTTACATAGTTCTAATCTTTCGTAAACTAAATCAGTTAAGTTTACTTGAGTCTTATTTAGGTCGTAGTTAACGTTACTGAGTTGTGATAAATCAATCAGGTTATTTACTAAACTGGTTAACCTTTCAGAGCTATCAGCAATGTCCTTAATTGCCTTACGCCTTTGCTCTTCGTTAAATTTATCGTAGTTGTCCGACAAAACCTGCCCAAGACTAGTAATACCAACAATTGGTGTACGGGTTTCGTGCCCTAGATTCCGCAAGAGCTCATTTTTAATTTCATATAGCTTAGTTAGTTCTTTCTTTTGGTCTAGCACTTTATTGCTTAAAAAGGCATTATTACCCTCTGTTAATTCTTGATATTGCTGCTTTGGTTTTAAAAAAGCTATTAATATAGCACTTACCAAAAGTAAGGAGTAGGTTATACTGAACTGTAAATCATTCATATAATCACTTAAGGGATTTATATCGATATAAGTTTTTAGTATACAACACTAAGTACCACTCCCCCGATAATCATCAATAGAGCAAGTTGCCAGCACATTAAAATCGATAGAGTTATGATGGAAAGTTGTGTATGGAGGTGAGATAGAAGATTAGGTGGCGTATTCGCAAATTAATATTATTATTGTAATTTGCAAATCCTATTAACAATAAAATAAGGAATACACCATGAGAAAGAGTAATATAATTGATTATAAAAATCCAACACAAAATTTAGTAACAGATGTATTAAGTGAGTTTTTAAGGGAGTCAGCTCAAAAAATGTTGCAACTAGCTATAGAGGAAGAGGTACAAAATTTTATATCATCCTACCAAGATAAGTTACTTACTAATGGGAGTAAACAAGTCGTCCGCAATGGCTACTTACCTGAGCGCAACATACAAACCGGTATAGGAGAGGTAGCAGTAAAAGTACCACGGGTAAGAGATAGAGGTAAAGAGGATATAAAATTCTCTTCTAATCTGATTCCGCAATACATGAGGCGTACGGTTACTATAGATGTTCTATTACCGCTACTTTATTTAAAGGGAATATCTACTACAGATTTTGCTGATAGCTTTGAACCTATATTGGGTAGCAAGCCAAAGAACTTATCACCTAATGTAATATCCAGGCTAAAATCTGAGTGGTATGATCAATATTTGTTATGGCAAAGACGAGATTTAACAAAGAAGAAATATGTCTACTTCTGGGTTGATGGTATTTATTTACAGGCAAGAATGGAATCGGAGAAGAACTGTATTTTGGTAATAATTGGTGTTGATGAATACGGAAAAAAGGAATTGGTCGCTATAGATGATGGTTTTAGAGAAAGCAAGGAAAGCTGGCAAGGATTATTACTCGACATAAAAAGCAGAGGTCTGATACACTCTCCTGCCTTAGCTGTTGGAGATGGAGCACTTGGTTTTTGGGGAGCTCTGACAGAAGAATATCCTACTACGGTACATCAGCGCTGTTGGGTACATAAGACTTCTAATATTTTGAATAAGTTACCAAAATCTCAGCAAGCTAAAGCCAAGCAAATGATACATAATATTTATATGGCTAGTTCTAGAGAAGAAGCTGAATCCAGTTGGAAAAAATTTATCTTGGCTTATTCTGCTAAATATCCTAAGGCTACAGAATGCTTATTGAAAAATGAAAAAGAGTTATTAGCTTTTTACGATTTTCCAGGGGAGCACTGGATACATTTGCGGACAACTAATCCTATTGAATCTACCTTTGCTACGGTTAAGCATAGAACTAGAAAATCTAGGAATTGTTTTTCGAGAAATACTATTATTGCTGCTACCTATAAATTATTCCTTGAAGCAGAAAAAAGGTGGAAACCTTTACGAGGTAAAAACCGCATTGCCCAAGTTATTAATATGGAAAAATTTATAGATGGAATTCATGTAAGTGAAATTAGTAACGATAACTTAAATGAGAAAAAATATGTTGCCTAATTTTTTTCATACACAACATTTGACAATAACTCAAATCGATATAGTAACTAGGCTTGTAATTAATATAGCAACCTGTACCTGAGAAAATTGACCAATAATAGCTAATAAACTGGCGCAAAAAGCTAAATTATAAAATACTGCTATATTCCATAATATAAATATAAATACTCTATTTTTAAATTCTTTTACCCAAAAGGTATATGTAATAAATATAGTTGATAAGGTAAGTACTGAATAGTACATAAAGTAAAGCACAACTTCATATTTTTGGTGTAAAGCTTTTGGTAAAGCATAAGCACTAGAGAATACCATGAGTATACAAAACAAACCAAAATAGACCATGATTCTTTCTTCTTTTGGAGTGTTGTTTTTACAGAAATGACTAAAACTAAAAGTTTTTAGTAAGTAAATAAAATTTGTTATTTTTCTTTTTCTTTCTAACCTTATGCTTTCAAGAGGTCCTCTGTCTTTAATACCAACCCATCCTCCTTTTTCTCCCAATATATAATGACTTCCTATAAAAAATACTAGGCTAATTAAAGTACCAGGTATACCTGGTATTATATTATATTTCTCAGAAAATACTGAAAAATATAATACAGTAACAAATCCAGATACCATACCAATTAATACAGCCTTAGCAGTACTACGAAAACCAAAAATGGCTAGTGTAAAAGGTACTGTCACAACCGGCATATAGAAGCTATATACAGATAAAAGTAACTCTAATAGGTTTCCGCAAATAAACTAACACAAAGGGCTATAATGCCAACAAACAATGAAAAAACACGGGCTAAAAATAATTCTTTTTTCTCTGTTAAATTTATACCAGTAGACTTAATAAAATCGTAGCTAAGTAGTACCGATGATGAATTTATATAACTATCTGCAGTAGACATAACCATTGCCATGATACCAACAACAAAAGCTCCTTTTAATCCGTAAGTTAAATAATGATCTAGTATATACTGAATAACATTATCTGCATTTATACCAGTAATGCCCGGATCAGCTCTAAATAAAACCCCAATAACAGTATGCACTAGAGCATCACAAAGAAGGATAAAGAAGATAGCTATAATAAAAGATTTAGATACTTGTGATGTAGATTTAGCCATCGATATTCTTTGGAAAATTGCCGGATCAAGAAGTGGTATCATTAAAAATAGGCATAAGTACAAAGTATCGTTAATAACTTGTTTTTGGGAATCAGAAATTAAACTATAATTAAATATTGGATCAGTTATAACAGCTGTAATTATTTGGTCATTATTATCAAATGATTTCCAAATTAAAAAGGCAACCATTGGCGTGACAACACCAAAAGTAAAAAACTGAATTAAATCAGTAAAAGTTACTGATTTAATTCCCCCAAAAGTAGAATAAATAATTATTATTAAGCTACTTAATGTGGTAGCATATACACCAGGCATCCCAAGCCATAGACTTAAGAGGGTATGTAAAACTAGAAATTGCATAGCAATTCTACCTATTGCGGGAACTGTACTAAATATAGCTATAATACCTCTTATATAGCGGTTATTATATATATCATTCATAGCCTCTGCTATTGATAGTTTTCCTAGAAATTCTGCCATTCTGGGGGCATAAAAATAAGCAATCAACCAAAAAGATACTGCTTCAGCCAGGCTACATATCAAGAAAAAAATTCCTTGTGTATAGGTTTCAGCTACAGTGATGCTAAAATTAGAACCACCAATCCAAGTTGCTGCAATTGCGGCAACAATAGTTGCGGTAGAAAAATTTTTATTACCGATGGCATATTCCCTAATATTTTTTATTCCATAACCAGAGAGAAGCCCACATATTAAATTTAAGGTTAGAAATCCAATTACTATTATTACATCTATATTAAAAAACATAATTTTATAACACCGATTTTTATTTTAATTATTAATTGAAAAAAATGGATTTGCAAAGAAGAAATTAACACTATAGGTAAAATTTAAAAAAACAATTAAACCGGATATTTATTTAATACCCTTAGATTATAAGATTTATATAAGATTTTTCTTGGATAAGATTTACAATAAGTAACAAAACTTTTATTAAAAAAAACTGGAATTTAAAATAAATTTCACTTTCTTCAACAATTATCCAGACATCTGATTATTCTGACCCATCTGCTGAAGCTTACATTTAATTAATGATAACATCTAATAGGTTTGGTATATATACTTTCCCAGACTTGATCCCAACCTTCTTTATGTCCTACACCGGAAAAAGTTTCCTGAGCTACACAAGGTGAGGCAGAAACTCTAGTATATTTCTCAGCGATAAAAGGTGGAACTATTTTATCATTAGCTCCGGAAATATGCCACTGCGGTATATCTTTTATTAACGCTGCATAATCAATTGGGTTTAATGAACCACTCATCGGAATTACGTTGTGATATTCTGTAAAAGCTAAGTGATCTAGATTTCCCGCAATAGTTATAACGTCCTTAACCCTAGGGTTTCTTCCAGCTACTAAAACAGCGATACCTCCACCTCCAGAATAACCAATCAAGCTGAATTTCTGATGATTAGCATTAACTTTGTTTATTACATCGTTAATAGCAGCTACTGAATCATCGGATAATCTTTTATCTGTCCAATATGTCTTACTACATTTAGGATTTAATTCCATCGGTGTATATTGACAAGGCCTTCCCACATAAACAACATTTGGTCTTTTATCCATCGCAGCCAAGTTCATAAGCATTTGCTTGCGCGGAGTAGGATTTGGAGAAACAGTGTATTTGTTGATAAAAGCTAGACCGTCACCCTCGATATAAAAAACGTAGGGAGCTTTTTTATCGTGGACTTTCTGATATGTGGTAATCACGAAATCTCCGCCCGGTACTAACACTCTCTCAAAGCCACTTAGCTCAACAACGGGAATAGTTTCTGCCTTATCTAGACTCTGGCAGGAAGAAAGCAAAAATGAGGCTATGATACCTACAAAAATAAACTTAAAAAGGTATCTCATCATCTAATTCACTATTATCAAAATTAGGTAAGTTATTGTTAGTATTTGTATCGGTAAAAGCACCAGCTTTACCGTCGAGAAGGATCAGACTTGCATTAAATCCTTGTAAAACAACCTCAGTAGTATATCTTTCCTGACCATTATTATCCACCCATTTCCTAGTTTGAAGTTGCCCTTCGATGTATAATTTTGAACCTTTTTTTATATAGTTTTTAACAATGCCAACCAAACCTTCCTTAAAAACTACAATACGATGCCATTCTGTTTTTTCTTTTTTCTCACCACTAATCTTATCTTTCCAAGCTTCAGTAGTTGCTATGCTAAAGCTAGCAATTTCCTTTCCATCAGAAGTGCTTCTAATCTCCGGATCTTTGCCTAAATTACCAATTAACGAAACTTTGTTTAAACTGCCTGCCATTAGTTATAATTCCTATTTTTCTTAAATTTAATAACGATTAAAAAATTTTCAGTTCTTCTGTAATAGCTATATCATATCCATAAACTCCTTTCAAAGAGAATTTACTACCCTCAGATATAAATTAATCAGAAACAGCTGAATTATTAGTAGTAGGAGTATAATTTAATCCATATTAAAATTTATTATTGCATTACAGAGTTTTTGCCTACTATAATGCTCGAAGGCTTCAATATTAATCTATATTAAAATATGCAGGAATTTATTCAAGTTAGAGGTGCTAAAGAGCATAACTTAAAAGATGTTAATGTCGATATACCCAGGAATAAATTCGTTGTCATAACAGGTCTTAGTGGTTCTGGGAAATCTTCACTGGCTTTTGATACGATATATGCAGAAGGACAAAGAAGATATGTAGAAAGCCTCTCTTCTTATGCAAGACAATTCTTGCATTTACAAAATAAACCTAATGTTGAATCAATTTCCGGTTTATCTCCGGCCATTGCTATCGACCAAAAAACCACTTCTAAAAATCCCCGCTCTACTGTTGGTACCATCACAGAAATTTATGATTATTTAAGGCTTTTTTATGCTAGAGTTGGAGTACCATATTCACCGGCTACGGGCTTGCCTATAAAAAGCCAATCTATTTCCGAGATGATTGATATAGTCAATTCTCTTCCGCTTGAAACAAAAATATATATCCTCTCACCGATAATTCGTGGACAAAAAGGAGAATTCCGTAGAGAAATCTTAAATTTAAAGAAACATGGCTTTCAGAGAATATTTTTAAACGGGGAGTTATGCGATTTAGATGAATTACCTAAGATTGATAAAAATAAAAAACACACTATAGAAGTTATCGTTGATCGAATTGCAGTTAATAAAGATCTTGGCAATAGAATAGCAGAAAGTTTAGAAATGTCTCTCCAGATGGGCGAAGGTCTTACCTATATAGAAATTGTCGAATTACCGGAAGGAATAAAAGCCTCTTATAAAAAAGGAGATAGAATAACTTTATCAGAAAAATACTCGTGTCCTGTTTCTGGTTTTAGATTAGAGGAAATAGAGCCTCGGATATTTTCTTTTAATAGTCCGTTTGGTGCCTGCCCAAAATGCGAAGGTATAGGGAAAGAAGCTTTTTTCGATGAAGAGTTAATAGTCACAGACGATACTTTAAGTATAAACGATGGAGCTATTGTACCATGGAATAAATCATTGTCTAAATTTTTTGTGGACACCTTAGAATCTTTAGCAAAGCATTACGATTTTAAATTAACTACTCCATTTGGGCAATTACCTAGAGAAATTAAGAATGTCTTGTTCTATGGGTCGGGAGAAGAAGAAATTAGATTCGAGTACCATGATGACCGGAAATCAGAAATAATAGAACAACCTTTTGCCGGAATTATCCCAAGTTTAGAGGAAAAGTATCACAAAGTTGATACTGCGTGGATGAAAGAAGAATTGTCACGCTTCCAATCTAAACATAATTGCAGCAAATGTAACGGCTACAGACTAAAGTCAGAGTCTTTATGTGTCAAGATAGGTGATTTAAATATTGGCCAAGTATCTAATAAAACAATTATCCAAGCTAAAAAATGGTTTGATGAAATAAATTCAGTTCTCGATAAAAAACAACAGTTAATCGCTGAGCGAATTATCAAAGAAATCCGTGAAAGGTTAGGCTTTTTAATCAATGTCGGTTTGGATTATTTAACCTTATCCCGAGAGTCTGGAACTTTATCAGGAGGAGAGAGTCAACGTATTAGACTTGCCTCTCAGATTGGATCAGGCCTTAGCGGTGTTCTGTACGTTCTTGATGAGCCATCAATCGGTTTACACCAGAGAGATAATGCTCGTCTGATTGCTACTCTAAAGAATTTAAGAGATCTAGGAAATACTGTAATAGTAGTTGAGCATGACGACGAGACTATGCTCGAATCAGATCATATTATTGATGTAGGACCTGGAGCTGGTATTCATGGTGGTAATATAATAGCCCAAGGCACTCCGCAACAAATTAAGGAATCGGAGAAAAGTATAACTGGTCAGTATTTAAGCGGTAAAAAGTTTATAGCTGTTCCAGATAAAATTAGACCCGGTCATAAAGGCAAGGAAATTGAATTAATAGGTGCTAAAGCAAATAACTTACATAATGTAAATTTCACACTAAAACTGGGTACTTTCACCGCTGTAACCGGTGTATCAGGTAGCGGCAAATCTTCATTGATAATTCATACTTTTTATAAGGCTGCCCTGAAATATTTAGAACCGAGAACTAAAATTTACCCAGGAGAATTTGAGTCAATTAAGGGACTTGAGCATATAGATAAAGTAATTGACATTAATCAGTCCCCAATTGGTAGAACTCCCCGCTCCAATCCTGCTACTTATACTGGAGCATTTACCCCCATTAGAGATTGGTTTGCAGATTTGCCAGAATCTAAAACACGAGGTTACAAAGTCGGGAGATTTTCCTTTAACGTTAAAGGAGGTAGATGTGAGTCATGCCAGGGCGATGGGTTAATCAAAATAGAAATGCACTTCTTACCTGACGTGTACATTAATTGTGATGTTTGTAATGGTAAGAGATACAATCGTGAGACTTTAGAAGTTAAGTACAAAGGTATGAGCATTGCTGACGTTTTGGATATGACGGTTGAAGATGCCACTACATTTTTTGAAAAAGTACCTAATATTTATGAAAAATTAGTAACGTTACAGGAAGTCGGCCTTGGTTATATTAAAATTGGCCAATCAGCTACTACCCTTTCTGGAGGGGAAGCACAAAGAGTAAAATTAGCCAAAGAACTATCTAAACGCTCAACTGGAAAAACTTTATATATATTAGATGAACCCACTACTGGGCTACATGTCGATGATATTAAGAAATTATTAGACGTTTTACATAAACTTGTAGATAAAGGTAATACAGTTTTAGTGATAGAACATAACATGGACGTAATCAAAACAGCAGACCATATAATCGATGTAGGACCAGAAGGAGGGGGAAAAGGAGGTAGAATAGTCGTTCAAGGCGTGCCTCAAACCGTTGCAGCTTGCAACCAAAGCCATACAGGCTTTTATTTAAAACAATATTTACCCCTAAGCTAAATCAGTGTAACTTTTCTTGCAAATCGTAAACATATTAGAAGTAATAGTTTGATTTATTTCTTTATGATCTAGAGAAAAACAGGTATTATATGCAAGTAGGGATATATATTCTAAATAGTACAGCTTATCAATTTTGTTAGGATTAATTATGACAAGGGTTCTGTTATTGGTAATTGGTTTTATGCAAGCCTCAACCTGTTACGCTAGTAAACCGCATGAATGGCAACTAAACTTTCAAGAAGCCGCTAGTCCAATCATGGCTGAACTCCATTCTTTTCATAATTTTCTTCTTTTTATTATAACAGCCATAGTATTATTTGTATTACTGCTTCTAATTTATGTTATATTCAGGTTCAGCGCAAAGCGTAACCCTATTCCAGCAAAATTCACCCATAATATAGCAATTGAGGTTATATGGACGGTCATTCCTATCCTAATACTAATTATTATAGCTGTACCTTCCTTCCGCATTCTCAAAATAGCTGAACACTCCCCTACCCCTGATGTTACAATAAAAGTTGTAGGATCACAATGGTATTGGAGTTACTCCTATCCTGATCATGGTAATATTGAATTTGACAGCAACATGCTTCAGGATAAGGATTTAAAACCTGGACAAATTAGGCTTTTAGAAGTAGATAATAGAGTAATTGTCCCGCAAGGATCGGTTATAAAGTTCCTAATTACTGCTTCTGATGTAATTCATAGTTTTGCTATTCCGTCCCTTGGTATCAAAACTGATGCAGTACCTGGTAGAGTCAATCAAACCTGGACCAAAATAGACAAAAAAGGGGTCTATTATGGGCAATGCTCGGAATTATGCGGTGTAAATCATGGGTTTATGCCTATAGCTATTGAAGTAGTAAGCAAAGAAGAATTCCAGCAGTGGGTAGCTAAATCAAAAATGAAACTTAGTATGCAGTAATAATGAATTAACCATTTTATATGACTAATCCTAATATCCTATATCCGTTCATTTACCCCAAAATGGTTAAAGAAACAGTGTTTCTTAAAAATTGCATTAGTAATCCGAACATTATTATAGGTGATTATACTTATTATCATGATTACACCAACCCAGAAAGATTTGAGGAAAAAAATGTCAGGAACTGCTTTTTTTGTAAATTAATTATTGGTAAATTTTGCCAAATAGCGGTTGATACCACTTTTATTATGGATAATTCGAATCATCAGATGAACGGTTTTTCTACGTATCCGTTTTTTCTTTTTGATAATTGGAAAGATTACACACCAGAATTCCCTTTAAAGGGCGACACAATAGTCGGTAATGACGTGTGGTTTGGCACTGGTTCTGTAATAATGCCAGGAGTATCAATAGGTGATGGAGCGATTATCGGTGCATACAGTGTAGTGACTAAAAACGTACAGCCCTATACCATAGTAGCTGGAAATCCAGCACATTTGATAAGAAAAAGGTTTACTGAGGATGTTATTGAAAAATTATTACAAGTAAAATGGTGGGATTGGGAATATGATAAAATCACAAGGAACATTAAAACGATAGTAGGAGCTGATATTAAACAATTAGCTGAAGCTGTCTAGTAGGCAATTAATTTCTTATTGAATTTGTACAATATACAAAAAATTAACATACTATAAGTAATAATAATTAATTTAATAACTCAAGGAAAGAATATATGGCAGATAATGATCATAATACCCCAAGGGGATGGAGAAGATGGTTAATGTCAACCAATCATAAGGATATCGGCACTATGTATATTATTCTGTCGATAATTGCTGGTTTAATAGGTGG